>JAZRNR010000142.1:0-10383 GCA_045648305.1 Acutalibacteraceae bacterium | reverse complement strand
GGCATTGAATCTTTTTATAAGAATATCTTTCACAAAAGCCTCAGGAGAAAGCCCCATTATCTGCGAAAAATTCACCGTGAAAGTTTCAATCCCCTTGTTTTTTAAAAGCTCTGCACGTTCATCCTCCGTTATAAGCATCGGTGGAGCTTCACCCTTAACACCTTTCATGCTGTGTTCATCAAAAAGCATCACAGCGGCTCTCAGCCCGTTTTCTGCGTGTTCAATGGTTTTATCCAGCACAGCCATATGACCGATATGCAAACCGTCAAAATTGCCGAGAGCTATTGCACAGCCGTTATTCAGTTTTACGTCGGTCATAAAATCACCATTAATTGTTTATTTATTAAGAAAATCGTACGCTACATCTGCAAGCTCTTCTGCTCTGTCTTCAATGCAGATATGTCCGCCACCTGCTACAAGGTAGTGCTCAGCCTTCGGGAAAGCATCAGAAATCTGCTGTTTCATAGTGTCGTTGATAATCATATCTTTTTCAGCGTTAACGATAAGAACAGGACAGTCAATATTCTTTGCTCCCTCAAGATCTGTCGGACGCTGATGCTGCATAAGAACGCAGAGACCGTCACCTGTACCGTCAAGCTGAAGCGGTGCTGTTACACCCTCAAGATTATAATTCTTTGTGTATTCAAGGTTAGCTGTTGCCATATAAACAACTATCTTCATAAGGAAATCAATCTTTGTCAGATACTTGAATACAAAGTTAACCATTTTGCCCATAATCGGCATTGCCATCATACCAGACATATCACCCATATCAGCAACGGGAGCTGCACAGAATAGCATAAGCTTCTGCACATCAACGCTCTGTGCAACATTGATTGCGACTGCACCACCCATTGAGTGACCTGCAAGAATCCATGTGTGCTCAGGTGCAATGCTGAGCATAAGCTTTTCAACAAGGAGCTCACGGTCAAGAAGTTCCATATCCGCTGTTTCTCTTGTGCTGTAGCCGAAATTAGGGAGGTCAACACAGTAACAGTCATATCCCTTTGCACTCATTTCAGCAGCCATATTCTCCCAGGAGAAGCTTGACTGGCCGAAACCGTGAATAAACATAATTCTGCCCTTGTACAAGCCTTCATGCTCAACGACACGGTAATGAAGCTCGTAATCACCGTAGGTGAAAAAGTGACTGTTTTCATAAGGAAGTGCATTTTCTTCCTGTGCAAATGCAGGAATTGCTGTTGCAAAAAGCATTACGAAACACAATACAACTGATAAAAATTTCTTTGTCATTTTCATTTCTCCTCTTAAATGATTTTATTTTTTCTTGAACATCTGCTTCATACGAAGTTCCTTTGAAAGCACACGCTTGCGAAGTCTTAACGACTGCGGTGTTACTTCAAGAAGCTCATCATCCTTGATGAATTCCATTGACTGTTCAAGGCTGAGTGTTGTCGGAGGCACAAGACGAAGCGCATCGTCACTGCCCGAAGCACGGGTATTCGTCATCTGCTTTTTCTTGCACACGTTGCAGACGATATCCTCGTTTCTTGCACATTCACCGACAATCATACCTTCGTACACTTCAAGTCCCGGTCCGATGAAAAGACGGCCTCTGTCCTGAGTGTTGAAAAGTCCGTAGCCTGTGCTTGTACCTGTTTCATGAACAACGATTGAACCGCGTTCACGAGTCTGTATGTCGCCCTTGTAAGGCTCATAGCCTGCAAAAAGCTGATTCATAATACCGTTACCGTTTGTGTCTGTCATAAACTCTGAACGGTAGCCGATAAGGCCTCTTGACGGAATTTTGAATTCAAGGTGAGTTGCACCGCCGTCGCGTGAACCCATATTTTCAAGTTCACCCTTACGTGAGCCGAGCTTTTCGATAACTGCACCGACATACTGTTCAGGCACTTCTACAATAAGAAGCTCCATCGGCTCGCAACGTTCACCGTTGATTGTTTTATAAATAACCTCAGGGCGTGAAACCTGGAATTCATAACCCTGTCGGCGCATTGTTTCAATAAGAATTGAAAGATGAAGCTCGCCACGTCCCGAAACCTTGAAGGTATCGGTTGAATCGGTTTCCTCAACGCGCATACTTACGTTTGTTTCAACCTCTTTGAAAAGACGGTCACGGATATTTCGTGAAGTAACAAACTTGCCTTCACGTCCTGCAAACGGACTGTCATTGACAATAAAGTTCATTGAAATTGTCGGTTCGTCAATCTTTACGAAAGGAAGTGGCTCAATGCAATCGGGAGCACAAGCTGTTTCACCGATATTAAGGTCAACAATACCCGAAACGCAGACAATATCACCCATCATTGCAGAATCAACTTCAACACGGCGAAGTCCCTCAAACTGATAAAGACGTGAAATTTTTACATTCTGTGTTTCACCGTCCTGCTTGCAGAGAACAACGTTATCACCGCGTTTTATCTTACCTCTTTCAACTCTGCCGACACCGATTCTACCGATATAATCGTCATAATCAAGGCTTGAGAAAAGAATCTGCAAAGGAGCTTCAATCTCACCCTCAGGCGGCTGAATGTGTTCAAGAATAGAGTCAAGAAGCGGACGCATATCGCCTTCCCTGACATCAGAATCAAGCGAGGAATAACCCTCTCTTGCCGAAGCGTATACAACAGGGAATTCAATCTGGTCGTCATCAGCTCCAAGCTCGATGAACAAATCGAAAACCTCGTCGATAACCTCACTCGGTCTTGCACCCGGACGGTCGATTTTGTTAACAACAACAAGAACCTTCTTCTTGAGATTGAGTGCTTTTTTAAGAACAAATCTCGTCTGCGGCATACAGCCTTCAAAAGCATCAACAAGGAGAAGAACACCGTCAACCATCATAAGAATTCGCTCAACCTCGCCGCCGAAATCAGCGTGACCCGGGGTATCAACAATATTGATTTTTGTGTCTTTGTAATGAACAGAAGTGTTCTTGGAAAGAATTGTGATACCTCTTTCTCTTTCAAGGTCGTTTGAGTCCATAACTCTGTCCTGAACCTGTTCGTTTTCACGGAAAATACCGCTCTGTTTAAGCATTTCGTCAACGAGCGTTGTTTTACCGTGGTCAACGTGCGCAATAATCGCAACGTTTCTTATACTATCTCTTTTTGACATAATTTTTCACCCTCTTACAACCTTACATTTTAATATATAATAAGTATATAGTCAAGAAATTTTGTTGAAATCCATACTGTTTTATGCTACAATCAGCAAATAGAAAGAGGTGTTTTTATGATTAGCAGAGAAGAATGGAAATCCTTCAGAGGGTCACAGAAAAAGCCTGACCATATTATGCTTACCGTTAAAGGTAACCCTGAAACATCAATGACTGTAACGTGGCGTACAGATATTGCCATTGAAAACGGTTATGCACTCTGCCGTGCAGTCGGAACTGAAAACTGGATGCGTTTTGATGCAGAAATGGGCAGATTCGATTCCGATATGGATTCAAGCCACATTTTCTGGGCAGATATGACAGGTCTTAATCCCGATACAACATACGAATACACCGTAGGAAACGCTGATTACAGAAGCGAAGCTTACAGCTTTTCCACTATTCCCGAAAATCTTGAAGATTTTAAATTCATCTGTTTTTCTGACATACAGACAGGCGGACCGAACCCTCCTGCCGATTATTCGGGATTCAATTCTTTTCTTAAAGAAACACTAAAAAAACATCCCGATGTCCGCTTTATTCTTACTGCAGGCGACAACACAAACTGCGGTCAGACCGACATTCAGTGGACAGGTGCTCTTGATGGCTACAAGGGTGTTATCGAAAGCATACCTCTTATGATGAGTATGGGCAATCACGACGATATGGGCTTTGAAAACTACTTTACGTTTGAAGGCAAATACTATTCCGAAAAAGCTGAGTTTTTCTCCAATCAGTTCCGTGGCTCATATCCCTACAACGGACCCGAAGAATGGAAAACAGCTAACTATTCATTCGATTTCGGTAATGCACACTTTGCAGCTATCGGCATAAGCGGTCCCGAGGACGTCAACGAATGGCTCATCAAGGATACTGATGCAAGCAACAAAACTTGGAAATTCGGTTCGCATCACTTCCCTATCTGTTACGCAGGCTCAGATCTTGCGTGTGATGACTCCTACCCGATGATGATGGAGGGTATGGAAAAATTTGACGTTATGTTCAGCGGACACGAGCATTGTTTTTCAAGAAGTTATCCGCGACGTAACGAGAATCTTTTTGATAATCCGTCAGAGGGCACTGTTTTCTATAACCTCGGAAGCAGTAACAGAAACCCATCAAGAATGCTTGCACTTCCGAAGCTCTGGAATGCGGCTTGGTATCCGCACGAAGAGGAGCTTTCCATGTATGCAATCGCTCACGTAGAGGGAAGCAAACTCACTCTCACATCTTACCTTGAAGACGGCAGAATTGCTGACCATTGTATTATTGACAAAGAAAACGACAGCATTGAGCCACGTGCACTTGCTCCTGTTTACACAGACACAAGAATGATGTTCAAGGGTGCTGACCTTGGTCTTTGTGCACGTACTACATCAGCAGAAAACATTGACGGTGTATGGCACGTCCCTGCTGCAATACTTTTCCGTTATGCTGGCTTTGATGTTGAGCTCGGCGACGGTACACTTTACATTGAAGCATACCGTCATAAAGCAAAATTCACCGAAGGAAGCGACATCATTGAAACCGACAGAGGCGAAATGAAGATGGAGCACATTGTTGTCCGTTCACAGCGTGAACAGCTTTACATTCCCGTTGATGGACTCTGCAAGGCCTTCGATATGCGTTGTAACTATTACACAAGAAACAACATTCTTTCCTTTGAACATGAAAAACAGGATAAGCCCGTTCCCGTACAGCCGTAATTTTACACAACTAATCTATTGACAAAAAAATACAAAGGTGATAAAATGTATCCAAATCAAGTGATTTAATCACTTAAATATTGAAAGGAGATTCATTATGGATCAGATTACAGCACTCTTTGAAAACATTGATTGGGATGCAATCCTTGACGTTGTTATGAACAAGCTCGCAGACCTTATCGTTCAGATCGACTTCTCAAAGGTTCTCGATTCTCTTGCAGGTCTCATCGCAGGTTTCATCGCATAATTAAATTCAACAGTGAGCAGTCGAGAAATCGACTGCTTATTTTTTTCGAAAAAATCCAATCTGACATATTGACAACATTGTATAACAGTGCTAATATATACGTATCAAGGTAGTGTTTATACTGCCACTATAGGAAAGGAGAAAATATCATGGATCAGATCACAGCATTCCTTGAGGGTATCGATTTCGAAGCTCTCATCGCAACAATCACAGATTTCCTTGCAACAATCGATTTCCAGGCTATCCTCGATGAAATCGTAGCAATGGTATCAGGCCTTATGGCATAATTAAATTGTTACATAAAAAAAGAGCAACCGCGAGGTTGCTCTTTTTTGTTTGCGATATTGGAGAAAATGCGACAAATTTTCGGAATTATTTTGTAATAATGAACATTGACCCTTGTGGTAAAAAGTGGTATATTGTTATCAGTAAGCAGTATTTGAACTTTCCTGTTCAAATACCTCGAAAAAGGAGATGTAACAATATGAAGCACGTAGGAATCGTACGAAGCATCGACCTTGCAGGAAGAATAGTTCTCCCGATTGAAATCCGAAAAGAACTTGACCTTATGGGAGAAGACAGTAAGGTTGAAATTACAGCAAAGGGCAATGAAATCATACTGAAAAAATATGCTGATAACTGTATTTTCTGCCACGATACAGCCGACCTCGTTGATTTTAACGGTCAGAAAATCTGCCGTAAGTGTGCAAGAGAAATTTCTAAAATATAATGTAAACAATGTAACCTCATGTTACGTTAAATAAAAAAGGAGATGAAAACTTTGAAAAAATCTTTCAAAAAAATTATGGCTTCTTTATTGGTAGCAGTAATGGTTCTTTCAGTTTCCCCTATCGACGCAATTTCGGAAATTGATTTTTCATCACTGTTCTCCATTAAGGCAACCGCACTCACATACGGTGACTTTACATACGAAGTATCCGGCGAAAACGCAACAATCACAGGCTACTCAGGTACAGCCTCTAACCTCACAATCCCGTCAAAACTTGACGGTAAAACAGTTGTGGCGATTAACGAAAAAGCTTTCACCGGTAACTCATATTTAAAAAAGGTGACCTTACCTGACACTTTAGTAAGAATCAGCTCAGTCGAATACTCTTCACGTAGCGGTGCTTTCCAGGATTGTAAAAAGCTCGAATCTGTTACAATTGCCGACGGTACCAAAGATGCAGTAATCGGCTATAACACATTCAGAGGTTGTTCTTCGCTTTCTTCAATTTCTATACCCGGAAACTATAAAACTATCTACAATGACGCTTTTAACAGCTGTGCATCCTTAAAATCTATGGTTTGGAATAAATCAGATTACGACACTCCTAACCAAAACATTTTAGGAGGGGCTTTTGCAAACTGTACAAATCTTGAAAATGCGTCTCTCCCTACAACATTGAGCCGAATTGATGGCTACGCTTTCCAAAATTGTGGACTTAAGTCCATTATTATTCCTGAGGGTGTCATCTCCATCGCTGAAGAAGCTTTCTACGGAAATCAGTATCTTACAAATGCATCACTTCCCAGCACTTTAACAGTTATCAGCTCAACCGAATACTCTTCACGTAGAGGTGCTTTCCAGGATTGTAAAAAGCTCGAATCTGTTACAATTGCCGACGGTACCAAAGATGCAGTAATCGGCTATAACACATTCAGAGGTTGTTCTTCGCTTTCTTCAATCTCTATACCCGGAAACTATAAAACTATCTACAATGACGCTTTTAACAGCTGTACATCCTTAACATCTATGGTTTGGAATAAATCAGATTATTCCTATGCTAATCAGGTTTTATGCGGAGGCGCTTTTGCAAACTGTACAAGTCTTGAAAGTGCATCTCTTCCTACAACATTGAGCCGAATTGATGGCTACGCTTTCCAAAATTGTGGACTTAACTCCATCATTGTCCCCGAAGGTGTCATCTCCATCGGTGAAGAAGCTTTTTACGGGAACAAAAATCTCACTACGGTGTCACTTCCTAGCACTTTGACAGTAATAAGTTCGACTGAATATACTTCCCGTAGAGGAGCTTTCCAAGATTGTAAAAACCTCAACACTATAATTCTAAAAGAAGGATCTAAAAACTTGACTATTGGTTATAACACGTTTAGAAACTGTCCTTCACTTGCAACCGCACATCTTCCTTTGAACCTGGTTTCAATACAAAAAGATGCTTTCGCCGGTTCAACAGAAAACCTCACAATCTGCAGCAAGTCAAACTCGGCTTACGGTAAGACTTATGCAGAAAGCAATTCAATCAAATTCAAGCTTTGTGACGGTACACATCTTCGTTTAGGCGACGTCAACGGAGACGGAAACATCAACTCATCTGATGCTCTTCTTGTATTACAGCATGCCGTTAAGAAAATCACTCTCACAGGTGATGCATTTACAGCAGCCGATACAAACAAAGACAAGCAGTTGAATTCTTCTGATGCTCTTAAAATACTTCAGTTCTCAGTCGGTAAAATCAAAGAGTTCTGATTGTAAGCTATATCCCGCATAAAATTACAGCCTGTGCGAATTGCACAGGCTGTTTCCTTTAGTCTTTTTCAATTGTTACCGTATCGAACTTTTCGTTTGTATCTGTGTGATAGCTTGTAAGCGTAAGTGCGTTTTCATTAATTTCAACTATCGAATATGTCTGTCTTCTTTCCTGTAATGCAAACTCACAGTACTCTGAAATCTCATCGCCCGTTCCGCTGTAATTACTTCCTGATGATGAATTCTGCGTAATATAAAGCGTTCCTTCGGGATTTTTGTAAACTCCGTTTTCGATTGTATCGTCCGTTATTTTTTCATCCTTTATCATATAAGAACGGCTGTAGTAATGGTCGTGACCGCTGAGGCAGATATCAATATCAAACTCATCGATATAAGGAACAACGGTGAATCGGGCAAATTTATTTCCGATATCGTCCGCTCCGCTTGCATCAAATGGACTGTGGTGCATCATAAGCACTCGCCATTTTGCATCAGGATAAGCCTTGCAGGCATTTTTAATAACCCTTCTGTTTGCTGACGGGAAGAAATTATTTGAATCAACAACGATAAAAAGAACATCGTTATGCAAGAAATAATATCCCCTACCTGCCGGCCAATTAAACAAAGCGAATGTGTTGCTGTTCGGATTGTTGAAATGTTGGCTGTAATTCGGAGTGTAAAATTCGTGATTTCCTATCGCTGCCGCAATAGGTGCTGAACGAAGAATTTCGGGAGATTCAAACAGCGTATATTGTTCCTCCGAATAAGAATCTTCAACCTGGTCACCTGAAGAAAGAATAAAATCTATACCTTCATTTTTCTCAAAAGCTGTATCAAGGGTTTTCGTCCAGCCGTAGGTGTCGTTCTGATAAATTTCTTCCTGCGTACCGCTTGAACGGCCTATCTGCGAATCCGTAACAAAAAGCACCTTTGTGCAATCATCGGAATCTGTCGTGAAAGAATATATTTCGCTTTCAGCTTTGTTTATTGTGTAGCGGTAATAATATGTTGTACCCTCTTCAAGATTCTCTGCTGTTGCTGTATGTGTCCACTCACCGCCAAAAAGATTAAGGCTTGTTTTCACTTCAAGCTTTTCGCTGTCACTCAAATCTGCTTTTGTGCCGATTACAATGCTTTCTTCAAGCTTCGGTGACTGCCACGAAAAATTCATCTTGGTTTCGTCCTCGCCCGGTGTGAGAGTTATATAACCCGAACCGTTGTCGATGCTTTCCCAACCCTGAAGCCATTCTTCAAATGTACCGACAGCAGAAGCATTAAAGCTTAGTGCCGAAAATGCCATAACTGCCGCAAGGCCAAAAGATATTATTCTTTTAAACTTTTTCATAATTTACCTCCCGGTAATCTTAATAAGACAAGTATACCACATTATTTTCTCATTTAACAAAACCTTAACGGAAAATTTATTGACATTTTTTTGTTTAAAATATATAATCGGTTTAAAGAAAGGAGTGCGATACATATGGATTTAATAACCGTTGTAAGGTACCTTATACCCGCGCTGTGTCTTATCATAATTGCATACTGTATCAAGCACCTTCTTCAGAGCAAAGCCCCGAAGGTTACACCCGCCTGTCTTATTGACGAGCTTACCGGTGACGAATATCTTATCACCAACTGGGAAACATCTGTCGGCAGAAGTAACGCTTGTGATATTGTGCTGAACTACCCTTCTGTTTCAAGATTTCACGCCGTTATTGCGAAGCATAAAAAGGGTTGGGTCCTTACCGATACAAACTCATCCTCAGGCACAACCATCGGCAAAACCAAGGTTGAACGCACCGCTGTTATAAATGACGGTGATATTGTGTCCTTTGGCGGAATTGTGCTCCGTTTCAGAATTAAATAGTTAAAGCTGTTTTTCTCTTTCGGAAAAACAGCTTTTTTATATTTCTCACAAAAAAAGCTACTTATTTTGTAACTTTTATCCTCTTATTTTTCTTGAACAAAAATACATTTATATGGTAAAATATTATGAATGATTTAGAAATTAGTTTTGGAGGCTGATTTTATGAAATACATTGAATTTGACGAATCGAGAGAGCTCGACCTTATACCCATCGGACGAGTTGCTATTGACTTCAACCCGACAGACTATTACAACACTCTTGACAAGTGTGAAAACTACAAAAAGTATGTCGGCGGCTCACCTGCAAACATTGCTGTTGGTCTTGCAAGACTCGGCAAAAAGGTAGGCTTCATCGGTAAAGTTTCCGACGACCAGTTCGGCACATACGTCGAGAATTTCTTCAAGGATGAAGGAATCGACATTTCACATATCACACGTACAACAGGCGGTGAAAAGCTCGGTCTTACATTCACAGAAATCAAGTCAGAGCACGAAAGCAGTATCCTTATGTACCGTGACGGCATTGCTGACCTTATGCTTCATCCCGATGATGTTGATGAGGATTACATCAAGAGTGCAAAGGCTATCCTTATCAGCGGTACAGCTCTTTCACAAAGCCCGTCAAGAGAAGCTTGCCTTAAGGCAATGTACCTTGCAAAGAAAGTCGGCACAAAGGTTATCTTTGACATCGACTACCGTCCGTACAACTGGAAGAATGCAGACGAAATTGCTATATACTATTCAGTTGTTGCTTCAAACAGCGATATGGTTATGGGTTCACGCGAAGAGTTTGACCTCACAGAGGCAATTTCAGCTCCCGGCAGAACAGACAAAGAAACTGCAGCTCATTGGATGAGCATGGGCAACAAGATTGTTATCATCAAGCACGGTAAGGAAGGTTCAACAGCTCACACAGCTGACGGTGAATATTCA
>JAZRNR010000141.1:0-7743 GCA_045648305.1 Acutalibacteraceae bacterium | reverse complement strand
CCGACTTTATGTTATGCTTTTTCAGGTGATTATTATGGAAAATAAGTTATTTGACAGAAAGTCTTTACGTATAAAAGGTTATGATTATAGCACTCCGGGGGCTTATTTTATTACGTTTTGTACGTACAACCGAAAAAACACACTGTCCCGTATCGTAGGGGCGATTCACGAATCGCCCGAACTGAAATTAACTTTATACGGAGAAATTGTAGATAAAATTATAAAAAATATACCTTCGCATCTGAATGTTACAGTTGAACGCTATATCATTATGCCAAACCATGTTCATTTGATTGCAGAAATCAAAACACAAGAGGCTGTGCCGGGAAGAATGCAAGTTCCTGTGAAAACACGTTCCGTAATTTCAAAGACAGTGGGATACATAAAAATGAATGCTTCAAAGGAAATCCGGCGACAATATGGTGACATTGATGTTTGGCAACGCGGTTATTATGACCATATAATCCGTAATGCGGAAGATTATGAAATGATTGCGAACTATATGTTGGAAAATCCTGTTCGTTGGGAATTAGATAAAATGTATTCTGAAGCATAAAAAACACGACAGATGAATCTGTCGTGTTTTTTGCGTATTGACGGGCGATTCGTGAATCGCCCCTACCGTTTGATTTTGTTTTTTACTCTTCAATTTTTGTGATAACAGGTTTGCCGTCCTTGTCAAGCAGGGGAGTAAGACCTCCTGAGTAACCTGCAAAATGATAAAGATAATTAACTCCTGTTTCTTTATCAACCCAGATTTCGTTGCCTTCAAGTTTACCTTGTGTATAAACTTTTTCGAATCTTTCATCTTTTTTTGCCATAAATTAATCTCCGCAAAGCCTTTCTTTAATTTTTTTAATCGCCTCGTCACTTACACCTGCACAGCGGATGTAATTTATAACTGAGCCGTATTTGTCTTCAATTCTTTCAATAAGAGCCTCCATGGTTTCGGGCAGAGAAAAATGTTTTTCACTGCTTACGTCCCAAAGGATGTCCTTGTGCTCTTTAATATATGTTTTTACGTAAGTGTAGGTCTGCTGATAGTCTGCAATAATGTCTTCTTTGGAAACACCTGCAATACTCAACAAAAGCATTGTAAGAATACCTGTTCTGTCTTTACCGAAGAAGCAATTGTAAAGAATAATGCCTTCTTTTGCTTCGGCAATTACGTTGAGGATTTTTGCAATATTCTCTTTGTAATTGTCAACAATCATTTCGTATGTGGTTGCAAGGTCAAGATCCATTCCTTCGTTTGTTGCAACGTTGAATTCGAAAAGCGGAAGGTTGTAAACGTCAGCACCGTCAAGGCGGTCAAGGAGCAGGGGCGTTTCCTCTGCTTCATATATTCCTCTCAGGTCGATTGCCGTTTTAACTCCGAGCATATTCAGTTTTTCGATTTCCCAATCTTCGGGAGTGTTGACGATTCCGCAACGGATGAATCTTCCGAATTTGGTTGACCCGTCAGCTGTTGGGTAACCGCCGATATCGCGGCAGTTGAGAATGTTTTTAAAAATGTGGCGACGAAGAATACTCATAAATTTTACCTTCCGATAAAGTATGCAATAAGAACTATTGCACCGAGAATGATTCTGTAAATTCCGAAAAGGTTGAAGTTGTGCTTTTTAATGAAGTTCATAAGGAATCTGATGCAAAGAAGCGAAACTGCAAAAGCGACAATCATTCCGTTGATAAGAATTACAAACTCCATAACTGAGAAGTTAAAACCGAATTTAAGAAGCTTGAGTGCTGAAGCCCCGAGCATTGCGGGAACAGCAAGAAAGAATGTAAATTCAGAAGCAACTGTTCTTGATGTGCCGATTGAGATACCGCCAAGTATTGTGGAACCCGAACGTGATGTGCCGGGGATAAGCGAAAGAGCCTGGAAAAGACCGATAAGAAGTGCATCCTTATAAGTAAGCTCAGTAAGTTTTCTTACGCGAGGACGTCTTTTTCTGTTAATGTGTTCAACAACAATGAAGAGAACACCGTAGATGATAAGTGTGATTGCAACCGTGATGTGATTGTAAAGATACTTGTCAAGAATGTCATCGAAAAGAAGACCGAGAACACCTGCAGGAATTGATCCGACAAGAACCTTAAGCCAGAGCTGAACGCTAGCCATACGGATCTTTACTTCTTTCTGTGTGTCTGAAACAGGCACTTTTTTGAACGGCCAGAGCTTGTTCCAGAACATTACGATAACAGCCATAATCGCACCAAGCTGAATGACAACAAGGAACATTTCGAAAAATTCAGGATTAACGTCCTGAAAATGGCATATTTTTTCAAGAAGGATCATATGTCCCGTACTGCTGATGGGTAACCATTCTGTAATACCCTCAACAATGCCGAAAAGAATTGATTTCAATACGTTAATAATATACATTCAAAAACCTCCTGAGCTTTTGTTATATTTATACGTCAGTAGAAAGAATTATACAACAAACAAGATTTATTTTCAATCTTTTTGCAAAAGAAAAGAGCGACGATTGCTCGCCGCTCGTAATCGGTTTATTCAACTTACCACTTGATTTCGTAGATTGACTTTGAACCGAAGGGAAGAACGATACCCATCTTGTCAAAGTTGATTGTCCACTTGAGGTCGTAGTTAGCTGTAAGAACGTTGCCTGTTGCCTTATCAACTGTAACAACGATTGTTGATGAAGGATATGCCATTGATGCTTTACCAACAAGGCTTACTGCAGGACCGGGGATATTATCGTTAACAACACCGGGAAGGATAACGTTGTGAGCCTTCGGGTTGTGGCCTGTGCCGTGCTTGTGAGCATCTGACTTAGCGTCATCAAGAGTTACGATTGTGATTGTGTAGATGCCGTCTTTCTCTGTGCATGTAGCTGACTTAACATCTGACGGTGTAAGCTGGCTTGCATAGCTTTCGCCTTCAACCGGATACTTAGCCTTGATGTCAGCACCTGTGTATGTAGCAGCGCCCTGTGAGTTTGACTGGAGCATACCGTCCAACCACTCGTCACCGCCGAGCATCTTGTAGATACCCTGGATACCGCTGGGGATAGTTGTCTTACCTGCAAGGTAGTTTGTAACTGACTTCTGATTAACAGTCTTAGCACCTGTCTTTACCTTGTTAACAGCTGTGTTGAAGTAGTTGAGTGTTTCAACGCCGTCAGCGGGCTTGCCACCCTTATCAGCTGTGTCAGCGGGCTTAGTTGTATCTGAAGCGCCTGCATCACCTGTGCTTGCGTCGGGAGTTGTGTCTGCTGCACCTGCGTCAGGAGTTGTGTCTGTTGCACCTGCATCAGGTGTTGTATCTGCAAGGCTGTCGCCACCGCTGAGACCGGCGTCAAGGCTTGAACCGCCGCCAACAGATGAACCTGATGAAGGAACTACAACTGACTCAGTTGCCTTAACCATTTCAGCGAGCTTATCGAAAGCTGATGACATGCTGAAGAACACAAGAACTGCACAAAGGATAGCTGCGATGCACTTGATTGCAAGAGCTCTGTTAGCTGCTTTGATTTCAGGATTCTTTTTGTCTTCCTGTCTCTGAGCCTTTCTGGCTGCCTTCTTTTCTAATTTTTCGGCCTTTTTAGTAGCCTTATCTTTCTTAGGAGCTTTTTCTTTCTTACTCATAATTCTACTACCTTTCCATAGTTTTTTGCTATTATACTATATAAAAACATTTTTTGCAATACTATTGTTCACATTTTGTTAAAATTATTCAATAAACGAAATTTTCAATATATCCGTTAATTTGTTTGTACAAATACAGCATATTGTTAAAGAAGAACTTTTATAAAAGCATTGACACAGAAAGTCAAAGTGATATAATAAACTTTGTTGAATATCTAACATTATCGGAGGGATGATTTTGCAAAAGCTCAACGATAAGCTTATAAGCACTCAGCTTCGCGGTCTTTCGCACAGGATTCACCGTTTTCTTGAAAACAGTCCGAATAAAAAAGCGATTGATTCAATAACCGGTACTCACGGTTGGATAATTGCTTTTCTTTCGTGCAATAAAGACAGGGATATATTCCAGAAGGATGTTGAACGGGAGTTTGACGTAACACGCTCTACAGCATCAAAGGTAATTGATCTTATGGAACAGAAAGGGCTTGTCAGACGTGAAAAGGTTTCTTGCGATGCCCGTCTTAAAAAGCTTGTTCTGACGGAAGAAGCGGAAGCGATTTCAAAGCTTTTTGAAAAAGACAGACAGTGCCTTGAAGAAACTCTTACAAAGGGCTTCACGGACGAAGAAAAAGAAACTTTATGTGATTTTATTATAAGAATGAAAACCAATCTTGAAAAGGAGGAAAAAGAATGCACGCATTAAAAACACTTATGAAGTGTATACGCGAATATAAAAAGCAGACCATATTGAGTCCTCTTTTTATCGCTCTTGAAGTTCTTATCGAAGTTATGATTCCGTTCATAACAGCAAAGCTCATTGACAGTATTGAGGCGCAAGCAGCAATATCTGAAATTGCAAAGCATGGCGGTGTTCTTGTATTGCTTGCGGCACTTTCCTTGACGTGCGGTGCTCTGTCGGGTCATTTCTGTGCAGTTGCATCAAGCGGATTTGCTAAAAATCTTCGCCACGATCTCTTTCATAAAGTGCAGGACTTTTCTTTCTCAAACATCGATAAGTTCTCAACTTCCAGCCTTGTAACACGTCTTACAACTGACGTTACAAACGTGCAGAACTCATTTATGATGGTAATCAGAACGGCTGTACGAAGCCCGATGATGATTATTTTCTCTGTCATAATGACAATTCAGATAAGCAAAAAGCTTACTCTTATTTTCCTTACAACAATTCCGTTTCTTGTTGTCGGTGTTACATTCATTATGAAGAAGGTTATGCCGTTCTTCAGAAAAATTTTCAAAAAGTATGATGCCCTTAACAATTCGATTCAGGAAAACATCAGCGGTATAAGAGCTGTCAAGTCCTTCGTAAGAGAGGATTATGAAAAGCAGAAATTCGGCAAGGCTTCTGACGAAGTATGTGATAATTTCACAACAGCCGATAAGCTTCTTGCTTTCACAAGCCCTATTATGCAGTCAGCTATTTATGTCGTAATGATTCTTATCTGCTATGTCGGTGCAAAGACAATCATCTCTTCGGGTAACACTGAGCTTACCGTCGGCGGACTTTCGTCAGTTATGACCTACGGTATGCAGGTTCTTATGAGCCTTCTTATGGTTTCAATGATATTTGTTATGATTTCAATGTCAGTTACTGCGGCAAACCGTATCGTTGAAGTACTTGAGGAAGAAGGAACAATTAAAAATCCAGAAAATCCTGTTATGCAGGTTAAGGACGGAAGTATCAGCTTTGAAAACGTGAGCTTCGCATATTCTTCAACGGCAGAAAGAAAGACACTCGAAAATATAAACCTTACAATTAATTCAGGTGAAACCGTCGGAATTATCGGTGCAACGGGTAGCAGCAAAACTTCACTCATTCAGCTTGTTTCAAGATTGTATGATGTTAACGAAGGATCAGTCAAAGTTGGCGGAATCGACGTAAAAGAATATGATGTCAGAACGCTCAGAGATGCAGTTTCTGTTGTTTTGCAGAAAAACGTTCTTTTCTCCGGAACAGTCAGCGAAAACCTCAGGTGGGGTAACAAGGATGCAACGGATGAAGAAATCCGTCACGCATGTAAGCTTGCTCAGGCAGATGAATTCGTTTCTGCTATGCCTGACGGCTACAATACAATGATTGAACGCGGCGGTACTAACGTATCGGGCGGACAGAAACAGCGTCTTTGTATCGCAAGAGCTTTGCTCAAAAAACCGCATATTCTTGTTCTTGACGATTCAACGAGTGCCGTTGATACCAAGACAGATGCACTTATCAGAAAAGCATTCAGAGATGAAATCCCTGATACAACAAAAATTATCATCGCACAAAGAATTTCTTCCGTTCAGGAAGCGGATAAAATTATCGTAATGGATAACGGCACAGTTAACGGTGTCGGTACTCACGATGAACTTCTTGCAACGAACGAGATTTACCGCGAAGTGTTTGAAACACAGACGAAGGCAGGTGACTTTGATGACTAAGAATAAAAAGAATCAGCCGCCTATGCCTCACGGAAAAAGACCGAAGCCTAAGAAGGGTACTCTAAAAAGAGTGCTGACAATACTTTTCAAAGAGTATAAGCTTCCTCTTGCAATCGCAATCGTGTGTGTTCTTTTCTCAACTCTTGCATCAACGTCAGCAAGCCTTTTCCTTAATCAGATTGTTTCAAGGATTGAGGCAGGACTTCAGGTGGGTTGGACAGCTGCAACTTCCAACAGTATAGTTTCTTTGCTGGCTGTTATGGCAGGAATCTACGTTGTGGGTATTATTGCAACATTTACACAGGGAAGAATTATGGCGGTTGTTACTCAGAACTTCCTTAATTCTCTTCGTAAAAAGATGTTCTCAAGGATGCAGAATCTTCCGATTAAATATTTTGACACGCATCCTCACGGTGACACGATGTCATATTACACAAACGATATCGATACTCTCCGTCAGCTCGTTTCTCAAGCGATACCATCACTCATTATGTCCGCACTGACAATAACAATCCTCGTTGCATATATGCTTTACCTGAGTATCTGGATGACTCTCATCGTTTTCAGTGCAGTTGTTGCAATGATGTTTGTTGTAAAGCACGTCGGCGGAAACTCTTCAAAATACTTCCTGCGTCAGCAGAAGGCTATGGGTGAAACAGAAGGTTACGTTGAAGAAATGATGAGCGGTCAGAAAGTTGTCAAGGTTTTCAACCATGAAGAAGAATGCTGCAAAGACTTTGATGAAATCAACAACAGACTTTTTGAAGAAGCTTCAAAGGCACACAGCTTTGCAAATATCCTTATGCCTATTATGGGTAATATAGGAAATATACTTTATGTTATAATCGCTTTTATCGGTGGTATTCTCATTCTTTCACCTAATGTTCATAACCTTTCCTTCTCAGGTCAGGCCCTCGGTCTTGCTGTTGTTATTCCGTTTATCAATATGACAAGACAGTTCACGATGAACATCACACAGATTTCTCAGCACTTCAATCATATTATTATGGCTCTTGCAGGTGCTGAAAGAATATTCGAGCTTATGGACGAAGAACCTGAAGTTGACGAAGGCTACGTAACCCTCGTAAACGCAAAAGAGGTTGACGGCAAAATTGTTGAGTGTAAGGAAAGAACGGGAATGTGGGCATGGAAACATCCTCACGAGGACGGTACAACGACCTACACAAAGCTTATGGGAGACGTTCGTATGGAAAATATGGACTTCGGCTATACTCCCGAAAAGCTTGTTCTTCACGATGTTACGCTCTATGCAGAACCGGGACAGAAGGTTGCTTTCGTCGGTGCTACCGGTGCAGGTAAAACGACTGTCACAAATCTTATTAACCGCTTCTACGATGTTGCGGACGGTAAGATAAGATACGACGGTATCAATATCAACAAAATCAAAAAGGACGATCTTCGCCATTCTCTCGGCATTGTTCTTCAGGAAACAAATCTCTTTACGGGAACGGTTATGGAAAACATCCGCTACGGTAAGCTTGATGCTACGGATGAAGAATGTATCGCGGCTGCAAAGCTTGCGAACGCTCACGATTTCATAACACGACTTCCGCAGGGTTATGAAACGATGCTTACTTCAAACGGTTCAAACCTTTCTCAGGGTCAGCGTCAGCTTCTTTCAATTGCACGATGTGCAGTTGCTGATCCGCCCGTAATGATCCTTGACGAAGCAAC
>JAZRNR010000140.1:0-6661 GCA_045648305.1 Acutalibacteraceae bacterium | reverse complement strand
GTCGTGGTTGTGAGCCTTACTGTGTGCTTCACCGTAGTCAACCGTTGTACCTGTCAGCTGAGCGTAAAGCTCACAAGCTCTGTCCCATGTGCTTGAAAAAGGACCGACCGAAGCTTCATAAACTTCGTAACCTTTTTCCTCACGGAGATAGGTTGCAACATTACCTGTCACACCTCCCCAGTACGGTGTTGTTTCGTTGATCTTTGATTCAGCACCGTAACCGCCAAGACCGTGAACAAGAACATAAGGATATTGGATAGGTTCCTCAAAAAACCACTTTTTGTAAAGACCCGTCGGAATCGGAATAATCAGTGCAATCACAAGGATGATTGAAATTATTGCTGCGATAATTTT
The DNA here is from genome assembly GCA_045648305.1 of Acutalibacteraceae bacterium. GTDB lineage: Bacteria > Bacillota > Clostridia > Oscillospirales > Acutalibacteraceae > CAG-488. The sequence continues at coordinate 6,307 of JAZRNR010000140.1, read as the reverse complement.
CTTCACAGGAAGCTTTTTCTTCGCAGGTTCAGTATACTCGTAAACAGGAGAAGGAATAACTTCTGAAGGTGTAGGTTCTTCTGCAAACTGTACGCATTCTTCATACTGAGTGTCTTCTTCAAACTCTTCAGGTATAACCGCTGTTATATACTCCTCTGTGTCACGAAGAAGAAAATCCGTTGAAACATTGAAAAGCTCAGAAAGTGCAAGCACCTTGTCTGCTGCAGGAACAACCTTGCCTGATTCCCAGCCTGAAACCGTCTGTCTTGAAACATCAAGCTTTTCAGCAAGCTCCTCCTGTGACATATTTGCATTTCTTCTTAATAAACTTATTTTTTCATTTATTGTCATAAAAGCACCTCTTTCTTTAATTCAGTTAAGATATGCCTTAATTTTAACTTCATTATACCTTAAAGTCTATCAACTAAAGTTGATATTTCGAAAAAAGATAAAATTTTTTGAATGTAAAGTCGACTTTACATCAGATATTTGCGATGATTTTCTTAACGTAAGAAGCAAATCTGTCTGCAATTTTAGCCGCAGCAATACCGACTTCCTCGTCAGAAAGCTTACAGTCAAGAACACCTGCTGCCATATTTGTCATAACAGAAAGAGCGAGTAAAGGCATTCCGCAATGAGCAGCTGTCAAAGCTTCTGTTACGGTTGACATTCCGACCGCATCTGCGCCAAGTATTCTTGCGGCACGGATTTCTGCAGGGGTTTCAAACTGCGGACCTGTGAAAAACATATACACTCCCTCGTGTGTTGTGAGTCCGCTGTCCTTTGCACATTCAAGAGCAATTTCGCGAAGCGACTTTGTATACATATCTGTTACATCAAAAAATCTCGGCCCGAATTCTTCGATATTTTTTCCGCAAAGAGGGCTTGCACCGTTAAGCTTGATGTGGTCCTTTACAATCATAATATCGCCGACATTATAATCTGTGTTAACAGCACCTGCGGCATTAGTGAGAATTGTTTTCCTGACACCGATAAGCTTGAAAAGTCGGATAGGGATTACAAGTTGTTCGTAATCATAGCCTTCGTAAAAATGAAATCTGCCTGCCATACAGACAATTTTCTTTCCCTCAAGCTCGCCGAAAATTAACTTACCTGCATGTGACTGCACGGTTGAAACAAGAAAGTTAGGTATATCTTTGTAATTGATTACAATAGGATTTTCTATTTCGTTTGCAAAATTACCGAGTCCCGAACCAAGGATAATTCCTATTTCAGGTTCATAGGGAACAATAGATTTTACGTAGTCTGCACTTACTTTGAAATATTCATAACTGTAATCCATAAAATCACTCCATTCATAGTAATTTTATCATAGAATACAGATTAAATCAATGTTTTTACTTGTTGCAAATAAAATAAAAAACCGTCCGAAGACGGTTTTTCTGATATGTTTTAAAATAAACCTGAGAGCTGACTGTCGATGAGGTCTGAAAGTGAACCGCTGAACGGATCGGGATATTGGGTATCCTCTTCTGACGGTATCTCTGTCGGAATTGTTGTTGTTTCCTCAACTTCCCAGACAAAGAGAGTAACGGTATGACCGCGGTCATATTTTGCACCCTCTTCGCAGTTATGATCAGCAACGGTTTCTGCAACGTGATTGCCGATATTCTGCTTATAGATTTTAGTAACATTGAAGCCGAGGCTTCTGAGATATTTTTCAGCGTTTTCGTAACTCTGACCAACGATTCCCGCATTCGGGAAAACGATGCTTTCTTTGCCGACACTTACTGTGAGGATGATTGTTGAACCCTTTGGTACCTTTGAGCCGATAGTTGTATTCTGTGAAATGATTGTGCCCTCGCTGTGGTCGCTATAAGCATCTCTTTTTTCAAACTTGAAATATTTGAGATTGTATTCGTTGTTTATAACGTCTGAATAGCTCTGACCGATAAATTCGGGAACATCAACAAGCTCCTGCTGAGCCGCTGCGGTTGTTGTTTCACCTGAGAAAATATTGATTTTTCCTGTAAGCTCAAGGCCAAGAACAACTGCAATAACAACAATGATAACAGCTGCGGCTGCAACGACTGCAGTTGTGAAGTTATGTCTTCTCTGTGCGGCTTCGCGTTTCTCGTAAGTTACGTCATTTTCTTCTTTTTCAAAGTCAAGACGTTGAGCAACTGAGGTGTATTTAGGCTGCTGTGCGGTTACTTCCTGCTTCCTTACGTTGGGTGTGACAATATCACGTGAAGCAACAACTGCACTCGGAGACGCCGAAAGTTCAGCACGAAGCTCCTCGACGCTGCGTGTTCTGTCTTCGGGAAGAATCTGTAAAGCGTTTACAAGTCCGTTTATAACATAAGCCGGAAGCTGTTCAGCAAATTTGCCGGGAACCATAAGACGGTCGTTTGTAACGCGCTCTTTTGCATCAATCGGGTCGGTACCGATAAGTGTTCTGTAAAGAACTGCACCGAAACCGTAAATATCTGTCCATGCACCTTGTCTGCCGTCAAAGCCGTACTGTTCAAAAGCGGCATAGCCATTGAAAAGCTGATGTTCAAGCTCACTCTTGGCGGAGCGAACCTGACTGATGCTGAATCCTGTGATTCTGATTTTTCCGTCAGCAGCTACAATAAGCGTTGACGGAGAGATTCCGCGATGGATGATACCTGAAGAATGAAGTGTGCCGAGAGTAGAAAGAACAGGCATAAGAAGCAGACGTGCCTTCTCCCACGAAATATAACCGACATTGTTGCGAAGAAGATATTCGCGAAGAGTAATGCCGTCAACGTTTTCTGTAATCGCGTAGCAGGTGCCGTTACCTTCAAGAACATCCTGCACCTTGATAAGTGCGGAAAGACCGCTGAGACGCATAAGCTTACGCCACATTTCAACAAAGCTGTGAAGACATTCGTTGAAAAGAATGTTGTTATGTTCTTCAGGCACAACTGCAAAAGTTTTAGGCTGACGGATTACAATACCGACAGGAAAAAACTCGCGGATATTAATGGCCGTCCTTGTTGAAAGGTCGAATCCCATATATGTTGCACCGTCACCGTTATAGCTGAGAAGCTTACCGACAAGATATCTGTTTCCGAGAACAGTTCTTATCGGGAGGTACGGCTCAATCTGCGGAGTGTCACTGTGAAAACCGCAATGAGGACAGGTTTTAAGATTGCCGATATCCTTCATACAGCTCATACACAAATTGTCTGAATTGATCATTAAGTCTAACCTTCTTCCGATAATTCAAGTAACAAATTACAGCTAATAATACCATATGTTACGGATTATTGTCAAGTTAAGGCAGGTTACAATAGGGTTACAATAGGTTACGAAGGCAGATTTTACTATTGACAAACCGAACAAATGTTCGTATAATTAGAGGCGAAAAATCAAAGGAGTGAGAGTATGGAACGGGTAATTCTTCATTCAGATCTGAATGCCTGTTATGCTTCAATCGAATGTATGCTGAACCCCGAATTGCGTGGAAAGCCTGTAGCTGTTGCCGGTTGTGTTGAGGACAGACACGGAATAATCCTTGCAAAATCGCAGGAGGCAAAGGTGTGTGGAGTTAAAACTGCAGAGGCTGTCTGGCAGGCTAAGCTTAAGTGTCCGGACCTGATTGTAGTTCCGCCTCATTTCGAGGAGTATGTAAAATATTCCTCAATGGTGAGGGATATTTACCGACGGTATACGGATCTTATCGAACCCTTTGGTCTTGACGAAGCGTGGCTTGATGTTACGGGAAGTCAGCGCCTTTTCGGCAATGGAGAAACGATTGCACACAGCATCCGCGAAGCGGTGAAAACCGAACTTGAACTAACGGTTTCAATTGGCGTTTCTTTTAATAAAGTTTTTGCAAAGCTCGGAAGTGACCTTAAAAAGCCCGATGCCGTAACAGTTATAACACGTGAGGATTTCAAAGAAAAGCTCTGGAAATTACCTGCTGTCGAGATGATCGGTGTAGGCAGAGCAACCTTTCAGAAGCTTAACAGCTTTGGGATATATACGATAGGCGACCTCGCAAACTGCGATAAGGATTGGATAACAAAACAGCTTGGAAAATGCGGAACTGAGCTTTGGGTTTTTGCAAACGGACTTGATTTATCACGAGTCAGACCTGATGGCTACAGAGATCCTATTAAAAGCGTCGGTCACGGTATAACCTGCTCGGAAGATCTCGTTAATAACGAAGAAGTGTGGCGTGTTTTTCTTGCTCTCAGTCAGGATGTGCAACGTCGTCTTACGGGCTATGGGTTGAAGGCGGGAGGCATACAGATAACTGTCAAAGATTGTAGACTTTTAAATGCTCAGTTTCAGAAAAAACTCACAATTCCGACACGGAGTGCATCGGAAATTGCGAAAGAAGCGACAGAGCTTTTTATTAAACGATATGATTGGAAAAACAATGTCAGAGCTGTAACTGTCAGAGCGATTGACCTGATTGATAACAATACCCCTGCTCAGTTGGATTTATTTTCGGATATATCAAAGCACGAAAAACTACAGAAAATTGACGATACCGTGCTTGCTCTCCGTAAACGTTTCGGCAAGGATGCAATATTCAATGCTTGCCTTATGCAGGAAGAAAAAATGCCGCACGGACACCCCGAAGAATCCGTAATGCCGATGAGAATGTACAGATAAAAAAAGTTAATATTTGTTATATATACTTATCCTACAGTATCATCCTCCTAACTGTTTTCATATTATGACTAATGAGGTGTTAACCTCAAAAACTAAAAGGAGGAAGAAAAATGGCAACTTTTTTTAACCGTGCAACACTTACCTTCAATGACAGTACCATTAACTCTAATATCGTTACAGGCGAAATCATTGAAGTTGTTTCAGCAACAAAGACTGCACTTTCCGACAACTATGTTCCCGGTGAAACAGTCAGCTACGTTGTGAATATTACAAATTCGGGTACGCTGCCCTTCACAGACCTTACGGTTACAGATGACCTTGGTGCATACACTTTCGGTGACACAACACTTGTCCCGCTGACCTACATTGATGGTTCGGCAAGACTTTTCATCAACGGTATTTTACAGCCTGCACCCACAGCAACCGCAGGACCTCCGCTTACCGTAAGCGGTCTGACAATTCCTGCAAACAGCAATGCGACCCTTATCTACTCTGCAAGAGTAAACGAATTTGCTCCGTTTGATGCAGGAGATACAATCACAAACACAGCAACTGTTACGGGTGGCGGACTCAGTTCGGACATTGTTGCTCAGGCAACAATTCCTACCGCACAGGGACCGCAGCTTTCAATTTCAAAATCACTTTGTCCGACAACAGTTATTGATAACGGAGAAATCACCTATACCTTCGTTGTTCAGAACACAGGCAATGAACCTGCCATCGCAACGGATAATCTTGTAATTTCTGACACATTCGACCCGATTCTTGACATCACCTCAGTCAGCTTCAACGGCACAGCGTGGACAGAAGGCACAAACTACACCTATGACGAAACAACAGGTGAATTTGCAACATTACCAGGTCAGATTACAGTACCTGCAGCAACCTACACTCAGGATCCGACAACAGGTGCTTTTGTAATCAATCCCGGCACAGCAACCCTCACAGTAACAGGTACGGTATAAAAGAAAAAGGCTGTCTTGCGACAGCCTTTTATTATTTTGAATTAATATTCTACAACGCCTTCGTAAACCTTCTGTGTGTCACCGTTAACGAGGATTGTTTCGTCTGTGTAAGTGATTTCGAGGTCACCGCCGGGCATCTTGACTGTTATGTCTTCACCCTTCTTGCACATTCCGAGCTCTGTTGCAACAACAACACAAGCCGCTGCTGATGCACCGCAGCTGAGGCTTTCACCGTTAACTGCACGCTCGTAACATCTGAGCTTGATTGTGTTCTTATCAATGAGTCTTGCTACACCTGTATTGATGTATTCGGGAAGAAGCTCAGAGTTTCTGATCATATCGCCGAATTCATTGATGTTTACGGAATCGATATCATCTCTGAATACGATACAGTGCGGGTTACCGACTGATACACAGTTGAGTGTATACTTCTCGCCGCCGATTTCTGCTTCGTAGCCGATTGCATTTTCTGCATCAATGTTCATCGGGATGCTTGCGGGGTTGAAATCAGGCTTGCCGATATCAACTGTTGCTGAGCGAACCTCACCGTTGAATGTATAAAGCTTAACCTTCATAACACCGCTGCTTGTTTCGATTGTCATATTCTTCTTCGGAACAATGCCGTTATCGTAGAGATACTTAGCAGCACAACGGATGCTGTTTACAGCCATACGTGTCTGTGTACCGTCGTTGTTATAAACAACCATCTTTGCATCTGCGATGTCTGA
>JAZRNR010000139.1:0-6855 GCA_045648305.1 Acutalibacteraceae bacterium | reverse complement strand
GGGTTTGCAGAGTTCTTTGATTTTGCACAATCTGACTCTGTGCTCGTAGGGACCGGCCTCCCGGACGGTCCGCAGATTACGCTGAATTAACGGACGGTCGAGGACGCCCGTCCCTACGCAGTTGATTGAAACAGGGTTCGTAGGGGCGCGCATTGCGCGTCCGCTTAATCAATTACGGTTTTGCGGACGACCAATGGTCGCCCCTACAATTGTTGATTTGAAATCTGTTCAACAAACCCGAATTTGTATGGATGTCGAGGATGTTATCCTTTACACACAGAACTGATTTTTCGCATAGAAAAAGGACTGTAGATTTTTTCTGCAGTCCTTTTGGGTTAGTATGTAATTGTGTAATCTTTTTCGAATGTGAAGCCGACTGCGGCGTCATGTGTACCGAAGAGGTTTACCGTGAGGTCAAGCACAAGCGGTGTGCGGTAGGTTGCATGAGTTACCCTTCCTGTTTCCTTGTCGATTGTTGCTCTTATCTCGCAGTTATAATAATGTGTATCAAATCTCTTGATGAAAGATACCTTTTCGGAAACTTCGTGAACTTCAATAACGTCACAGCAAGCACCGATACCGTTACCTGCACGCGGATTTTTCTGATCCTTGAGCTTGAAATAAACCTCATAGGTAGAGCCTTTATCAACACAAAGAGCTTTCACAACTGTTGAAGGCTGAAGCTTACTTACATAATCCTGCTCAGGCACGATGTATTCGTTACGAATGTCTTCACGCGTTGAATAAACAATAGGGTCTGTGTCGTCACCCATATATTTTTTCAGAAGGTCTTCTGCTGTGCTTTCAAGTCCTTCGGGAAGCACGGTCTTATCATCGTTGACCTGACGCTTTTCGTAGTTTTTAACAACCTTTGTTGCCTCGGTCTTGATTCGGTTTGCACTCTGATTGAAAAACGCAACAATTTCTTCAGTTGTTTTCGGCGCCGTGCTCGCAGCTGTTGTTGCTGTTGTTGTGGATGTATCATCCTGTGAAACAGCGGACGTACTTTCTTCGGGAAGAGTTGTTGAACTTTGGCTTTCGTTTTCTTCGGGTGCAGGAGTGTCTGCATTGTCCGTCAGATCATCCTGCAAAAAAGCCTCGGTTGTTGTGGGGTCATCGGTTTGTTCGTTCTTTTTGCTGCATCCGGTTGAGAAGAGCAAAGAAAAAATGAGAAGTGCGGACAGAGTTGCGGTGATTTTTGTTTTCATGGCAAAAGCTCCCTTCGCTTTTTATTTATTTTTCTTTTGGGTATTGCGTCTGAGTTCGTTGTATTTAACCATTTTAATTTCACGCTGTTTCTTGCGTTTGTTGTTTGAGATAATAAAGAGTGTAATATAACCGCCAACCAGAACAACAATAACAACAATTATGAGCGTTATAAAAGTTTTTGAATTAACAATAATGCTTTTGATGTAAAGGAAAAGGTCGTATGAAGCATCCTCTGCAACGACGAGGTCAACCGTAGCGATAACCTGTCCTGCAAAAAGGATTTCAGCCTTACCGACAGCGTCGCCTTTTTTCAGCGGAGCCGCAAGACTTTCAGGCACATCAACGGGTCTGAAGCTTACGCTTTCAGAATCGTTTCCCTGAGGAACAAGTGCAAGCACTTCATTTTTTGCAACAAGCTTTGCAGATTCGGAATCAGCACAGTATTCAAGCGGTACGGAGCAGACAAACTGTCCCTGCTGAGTAACAATTTCATACTTAAGGTTTTTGAAAGCCCATTTGTACATATGGTTGGTGTCCATAAAGGCCTGGTTTTCTTCAACTCCGTCTGCATCGGAATCAAGCTGTCCGCCGCCCATAGCGACAGCCATATAATTGTAACCGTCCTTCGATGCGTAAGAAATAAGGCACCTTCCTGCGGCATCGGTTGTTCCTGTTTTGATACCCTTTACATTTTTATTGTAATAGGTTGTACGGTAAGGATTAATGACATAATTCGAATTAACAACGTTGCGTTCCTCGTTCATGTTCGTTGCGGGAAGCTTGTGACTATATTCGCTGACGATTGTTTCAAAAGCGGTGTATTCAAGAGCCGCTTTTGCCATCAGCACCATATCCTTTGCCGTTGTTTTATGGTTCGGTGAATCAAGTCCGTGCGGATTTTCAAAATGTGTGTTTTTACAGCCGAGTGCAAGAGCCGTGCTGTTCATCATTTCAACAAAGCCTGCAGCGGTTCCGCCGTACTCAATCGCAAGAGCCATTGCGGCATCGTTTCCGCTCGGAATAAGCAGACACGCCAGAAGATCATAAACGCTGATTTCTTCGCCTGCTTTGATACCCGAGGACGAACTGCCTGTTCCGTAAAGGCTTGTGATTGCCTCTTCGCTGACAACCATTTTTCTATCAAGGTTTTTTTCGTTTTTAAGAACAACAAGAGCCGTCATAACCTTCGTGAGTGAAGCGGGAGCGACAGGTGTATCGGCATTTTTTTCAATAATAACCGAGCCGTCATCCAGGCTTACGAGCAGGTCAACATTACAGTTGAGCTTGACCTTTTCGTTCTGCACACTGTTGATATAATTCTGTGCCGAAACGGGAGTTATGAGTGAAGTTATAATTATTGCAAGAGAGCATATAAAAAATATCAATTTTTTCATAGACAAGACCCTCATATTTGTAGTATTATATATGTTAGATTATAACAGAAAGTTTTTCAAAAATAAACATAGATTTTGAAAAAAATGTCATTTTTGAGGAGTTGTTTAAAAATGATTTATGTTACGGGCGACACCCACGGCGATTATAAAATATTTTCGCAGAGAAAATTCAAAAACATCAAGGACGGAGATACTCTTATTATCTGCGGTGATTTCGGTTTTATCTGGGACGGCGACGCAAAAGAGAAAAAAACGCTTGATAAGCTTGCGAAGAAAAAATATAATATCTGCTTTGTGGACGGTACTCACGAAAACTTCGACCTGCTCGAAAAATATCCCGTTGTAAGCTTTGCGGGCGGTCTTGCCCACAAGATAAGGGATAACATCTTCCACCTTATGCGCGGACAGATTTTTGAAATCGAGGGTGAAAAGATTTTTGCAATGGGTGGCGGCGAAAGCCCGGATATCGACATCCGTATGGACAACCCGAACTGGTCAAGTGCTGAAAGTCCGAACCGCGAAGAAATGCGCGAGGGTGCAAACAACCTTGAAAAGCATAAGTTCACGGTTGATTATATTATAACCCACGAGCCTGCACAGAAAATCAAAAATTTCCTCAAGCTTAAGGATAACGAGCCTCTCCTTGTAAGCGGACTTAATGCTTATTTCCAGGAGCTCAGCTCAAGCTGTGATTATACACGCTGGTTTTTCGGCAGTCTTCACGAGGATAAATTTGTTTCCGCTTCTCAGGTTGCAATTTTCAGAAATCTTGTTAACCTGCGCACAGGCGAAGTTATGAAATAAGGAGTTTTTATGGATATTAAAGAGATTTTATCAAAGGTTGACCACACTCTGCTTTCGCAGTCTGCAACGTGGGAAGAAATCAAAGCAATCTGTGACGACGGAATGAAGTACGGCTGTGCTTCTGTCTGCATCCCTGCTTCATATGTCAAGCAAGCTGTGGAATACGTTGACGGCAAGCTTCCGATTTGTACAGTTATCGGTTTCCCGAACGGTTACTCAACAACTGCGGCAAAGTGCTTTGAAGCAAACGATGCAGTAAAAAACGGTGCCGAAGAAATTGATATGGTTATCAACATCGGTGCACTCAAGGATAAAAAATATGACTTCCTTCTTGAAGAGATCAAGTCTGTCAAGGAAGCCTGCGAAGGAAAGCTTCTTAAGGTTATAATCGAAACCTGCCTTCTTACAGACGAAGAAAAAATTAAAATGTGCGAAATAGTTTCTGCATCGGGTGCTGATTACATCAAGACATCAACAGGCTTTTCAACGGGCGGTGCAACACGTGAGGATGTTAAGATTTTTGCTGAAAACGTTGCTCCTCACCTTAAGATAAAAGCGGCGGGCGGCATCGCTTCCCTTGAAGATGCAGAGGATTTCATAAAGCTCGGTGCGTCAAGACTCGGCACAAGCCGAATTGTAAAAATCATCAAAAACGAAGAAGCACAGGGATATTGATATGAACAAAAACGAGCTTGTTTCTCTTGCACTCAGCGCAAGAGAGAATTCATATTCACCGTATTCGGGTTTTAAAGTCGGTGCGGCTTTGCTCACAAAAAACGGAAAGGTCTACAAAGGCTGTAATATAGAAAACGGAGCGTTTTCGCCAACAAACTGTGCTGAAAGAACGGCAGTTTTTACGGCAGTCGCTGACGGAGAAAAAGAATTCGAGGCAATTGCTGTTGTAGGCGGTGCGGATGAAATCAAAAACTTCTGTCCTCCCTGCGGTGTATGCCGTCAGGTGCTCAGCGAATTCTGCAAAGAAGATTTTGAAATTCATCTTTTTAACGGTGAAGAAATAAAAACATTCACTTTGGGAGAACTTCTTCCCGAAAGCTTTAATTTATAAGGAGACTACTATGGACGAGAAACTTTACTACGGCAGAGGCAAGGACTGCGACAACAAAAAGCTTATCGCTTTCCTTGATGAAGTATTTTTTATTGATGATGAACCCGAAACAAAGAGGGATTTCATTTCAATCCTTCCGAAGATTTATCACGACGAGTACAGACCTGCTTACAACAATTTTGTTGTTCAGGATGAAAACGGTGAATTCAGAGCAGCAGTCGGCAATTTTAACATTGACCTCGACGTATGCGGTGAAAAAATCAAGGCTTGCTGTATCGGCAACGTTGCGGTAGGTCTTAAATACCGCTCAATGGGTTACATGGTTGACCTTATGGAAATGAGCGTTGAAGAGATGATGAACAACGGCACAGACCTTGCTTACCTTGGCGGTCAGCGTCAGCGTTACGGTTATTTCGGCTTTGAGGCTTCGGGCGTTTCATATAACTTCGAATTCAACAAGAAAACTGCAAAGCACATCTTCGGCGGAAGAAAATCCAACCTTCGTGTTGAAAAGCTTCAGGAAAATGACACCGAAGCAATCGAAAAAATCGACGAGCTTTATCAGAAAAACGTAATCAAAGCAAGCAGACCGCACAAGGATTACTACAGAATTGTAACCTCATGGCGTCACAATCCCTACGTTGTTTACGATGGCAACGAGTTTGCAGGCTACTTCTTTATCGACTATGGCTGCAGCTGGGTTTCCGAGTGTGCAGTAACAAAGCCCGAATATTACGGTGACCTTGCTCTCGCAGCTCTTGAAATCAGCGGAAAGGACAGCATCCGCTTCAATGCATCTCCGTTTGATAAAGAGAAGCACGGATTCTTTACAGTTAATTCTGAAAATATTTCTGTCGGCGGTTGCGAATCACTTCTTGTTCTTAATTACGAAAAGGTGCTTAAGGCTTATCTTAAGACAAAGGCAAGCTACACAAGCCTTGCAGACGGTGAGCTCAAGGTTCTTATCCACGGCAAAAAGGCGGACGAAAAGCTCCGCATCACAGTTGAAAATAACGAAGTCAGCGTTGAAAAATTTGACGGTGAGGTTGAAATTGAATTCTCTCACACCGAGGCAACAAGAGCATTCCTTTCAAACTTCAGCTTTGAACGAGAAAAGCTTAACGGTGCTGCACAGCAGTGGTTCCCGTTGCCCGCATTTATTTTCAGCGTAGACCAGATGTAAGGGTGACGGTAACAATCCGAACCTGCCCGAAAGCAAGTCTTTTCAGCGCTTTTCGGTGTTTCGGCTTTGAAAGGCGTCAGCCTGTCGGCACCCTCAACAGCCAAAAATCATCTGAAAATCCTCAGCCTTCGGGTCGAAGATTTTTTATCGAGAGGATTTTTGGCAGTTCAACGCAAAACACAGCCCATCCTTGCGGATTGGCGAGTATTTTAACAAATAAATGGCGGAAATCATTCGATAAAAAACACAGTTCGGATTATTACCGCCACCCTACGGAGGATTTCTATGGCAATCAATGTTTCACATTACGGCTTTATGCCCGACGGCAAAGAGGTAAAGCTTTATTCAATTTCAAATAACGAGGATGTAACACTTCAGCTTATCAACCTCGGTGCAACTCTTCAGTCACTCTACACTCCCGACAAGTACGGCAGAGTGAACGATATCACAATCGGATTCGACAGCCTTTACGGTCATCTTAATTTTACAGATTATCAGGGCAAGGTTGTCGGCAGATATGCAAACCGAATCTGTAACGGCAGATTTTCTTTGAACGGTAAGACTTATCAGCTTACTCAGAACGAGAAGGACAAAACCTGCCTTCACAGCGCAGGCGAATTTTCAGATGCAGTGTGGGACGCAATCATCGTTGACGACAATGCAGTTGAGTTTTCATACACAAGCCCCGACGGAACAAGCGGTTTTGAGGGCAACCTCACAGCAAAGGTGAAGTACACTCTTACAGAGGACAGCAAGGTTGTTATTGACTATTCAGCTGTCTGCGATAAGGACACCGTGATGAACTTCACAAACCATGTTTATTTTAACCTGAACGGTTCCGCAATGAGCGATGTGCTTGACCACGAGATGCAGATGAACGCTTCTCACTACACTCCGATTGACGCCGACTCAATTCCGACAGGCGAGATCAGATCGGTTGAGGGCACAGCTTTTGACTTCAACACACCCTGCACAATCGGAAAGAGAATTTACGATAACGACGAGCAGCTCACTCTCGCAAGAGGCTATGACCACAACTTCTGCCTTTGCCATAAGGTCGGCGAGGCTGACGTAACGGTAAAAGAAGCTGTAAGCGGCAGAGTTCTTAAGATGTACACGGACCTCCCGGGCGTTCAGCTTTACACTGGCAATTTCCTTGACGATACTGTTATCGGCAAGGGCGGTATGCCGATTGTCAA
>JAZRNR010000138.1:0-10285 GCA_045648305.1 Acutalibacteraceae bacterium | reverse complement strand
CAAAGAGCGGCAGATTTATTTTAAATCCGCCTGTTAAGGTCGATGCAAACCATAACACCGAAGTGAAAAACACTTCTTCGTCCTGCTAACTGGTTATTCCGTTAAATAACTGAATAACCGTTAGCATGGACCGGTTCTTTTTCTTTCAAAAAAGCAACCGTTCCGGGACAGAGTTGTTTTTAAAACAATTCATTAAACTCTGTCACACAAACCAAAACTGTAAACTGTTTTAAAACATCGTTTTGGTTTGGAAGGAGGTGCCTGCCTGCGAATTTTAAAACAATTCGCATCTCACGGCACCTCAGCGGACGAACAATACTTAATGCATATCTGTATTGTTCATCCACCCACAAGCGACAAGAATCTGTCCTTGTGTGAGAAATTCCTATAGCCTGTGTCTTCAGTTTTAATATGTTAGAAAGAAATATTTTTAATAAAAAAAGAAAACCTGAAGCCATACAGCTTCAGATCAAAGAAGAATCCCCGACATCAGGTTTAATTCCGATGTCGGAGAAAATCAACATAATTAAGTTTTAAACTTTAAAGATTGAAATAATAAAGTCAAACGCAAACTTTAAGGCAGCGATAATATCCAAAATAAACACCACAAATTTATTTGATGTTGCCGGTTCATTTTCCTGAGGAACATTAGTTCCGTTCTCCGGTTTTTCATTCACATCCGACTCTACTTCAGGTGACTGATCAATCAAATCAAGATACTCAACATAAATCGAGGAAGTTTCAAAAAGTTCTTCATTCGTCTTTGACTGATCAACCTCTGCAAGAAGTGTTCCGGTCTGATTGAGAATTTCAACGTCAGATTGGTCAATTGCACCATCGTGATTACAGTCAGCTGCCATATAAACAGCTTCGCTGACATCACTCCTGTTAAGCATACCGCTTGCAATACAGTCAACCATTACCGCATCCTGTCCGTCATACCAGCCGTCTTTGTTTACATCTCCGAAAATAACTACGTTGTATTCAGAAACAACTTCACCCGTCTTCAACGATTTTACAACAACCGTCGAATCTGTTACCAGACAATTTGATTTTACTGCACGGTATTCTAATATAACATTTGCATGAGAAACAAACAATGATTCGAACGAACTAATTTCCAATCTTGGTTCAAGTCCGTAAATATAGTTGATTCCATCCTTTGTCGCGAAAACAGTTGTATTTATCGGCTCAAAAATAACATCCGAAAGTTCAACAAAAGTTATATCGGGATCCGCAGATGCATATTCCTGTGCTGTTGATCCGGCATAACCGTAAATAGTAAAGCCTTCAACAACACCATCTTCTCTTCGGCTTATATAATAATAACCAAGTGCATTTTCGCCAATAACTGCATCAGCCGAATAGATTGTTACCGATACTAATGATGTGCAATCATAAAAGGCATAATCACCTATTTTTTTCACTTTAGACGGGATTGTTACCGAAACAATTTCGCTATTTGTCTCAAAAGCACTCTCTGCAATTTCAACAACGTTATAAACCGTTCCGTCTATTTCATAACTTTCGTCAATTATAACACTATTCCTACTGCCTGTATAGGAAACAATGCAGATTCCGCCATCAACAATTTCATATTCAAAATCACTAAGCGGAGTTGCCTTGCCTGCCACAATAATTTCACCGGAAGTCAGGCTGACGTTAATCTTAGTTTCAACACCGTCAACCATCTTCATTGCAACAACGCTACAGGAAATCGGATATTCATCCTTCGGAGCGTTGTCCGACACCCTGAAAGTTAACTTAAGAACATTTCCTGAAAGAACTATGTTATCTTCAAAAGTTATAACGCTCGCATTGTTTGCAATATCAATATCTTCAATCTTACCGTCAACAAGCCAACAGCTCGCACTTTCATCCTCGATAATTTCAAAAACTGAATTATCATATGTGAAATCGTAAAGCGAGAGTGTTTTGATTCCTGCCGGAGCGTCGATTGCAAAAAACACTTCTACCGTTTCACCGGGTGAAACTGAATCTGCAGAAATCGTTGCTGAAGCATCCGGGGTCGCTGCCAACACCGGAAAGGTTGCTATATTGGCAAGCAAAACAACAACCATAAAAAGTACACTAATTGTTTTTTTCATAAAAATCTCTTTCTGCGTGAAAAGATCGCATTAATCTTTTTCCTTTTCAAAAGAAACTGTTATTCCCTTGCATTCAAGAAATCTTTGTCCGTTCTTCAACACAGGCTCCACAATGAACATATCATCCATAATAACCATATCACTTTTTGATTTTACAGAAAACTCAAAAATCTCTCCGCAATATGTTGTTTCTTTTTCAAAGGCTATAGCTGCATCTTTATTTTTCATGTTGAAATCCGCAATAATTGCATTCTGATTCAACCATTCTCCTTCGATCAACTCAAACTCATTCTCATCAAAAAAGAGAGAAAGTGCCATTGATTTCAAAGGACCGCTGTCTGCCATCGATACTTTAACAGTGAAAGTCTCTCCGCTTTTCACCTCAAACTTTTCTTCCTTTTGCGCGTTTTTTATGAAGCCGAAAACTACAAGAAAAACTGCAACAAGAGTCACCGCGACAACAGACGAAACAAGTATTTTCTTTTTCATTACTGTCACCCGAATTATGCTAACGGATATTTTTCAGGAAGCGTTACGTGATACAACAAATGAATAGCGTCATCACTGTCGACTTCACCATCGCCATCGAAGTCACCGTTCTGGTTAATCGAATAACTGTCAGGAAGCAATGTATGATAAAGCAAATGGATAGCATCGTTACTGTCAACGTGATCGTCACCATTCACGTCACCGCGAAGGCTGTTAACAACATTTACACTTCCGGGAATCACTTCTGTCTTGAGTTCTTTTTCTGAACCATTAAGATCCTGAGAGGTGATTTTAAACTTACAGGTTACATCTGTTGCTCCGTCTTCAAGACCTTCTTTAACAGTAAATGTAAGAAGGAATACACGGCCACCTACATAAGTGTTTGATGAAAACGTGCTTACACCTGTTTTATCTGTATTGTTCCAGTCAGCAATAACAGTATCTGTAACAACCCACTTACCTTCTGTAAGAATAAGAATATCCTCATCGTAAACAACATCGTAGATTGACATTGACTTTACTGCTGTTTCGGTATCAAGAGTAACGTAAACATTCACTTTTTCGCCTGCGTTGCCTGTTACTTTACCAAGAGAAACCTTAGCATCGTAAACAACGGGAGATTTGATTGATACCTGGCCTGCAGCAACTTCAAAATACACATCTTCTTCATCGTAGTTTGAAATGTCGCCTGTGTTGTAAACAACATTTACACGAACATCGCTGTCAAGTGCATGGTCAAGAATTTCAAATGTAAGTGTAAGGATATCGCCTGTATATGTTGTATCCTTATCGTTCAACCAAACAGCCTTTTTGCTGTATGTAAACTGACCGCCGATAGCATCAGCCTTTGTAACACTCTTGAGGCTGAGTCTTGTTGTGTCATAGTCAAAGCCAAGAGAGAAAGCATTGATACCGGGGTTTTTGGTGATTGAAACAGGAACCTCGACTGTTTCACCGGGAGCACCGGTTACACTGCCAACCTTGATTTCACCGAAATCGGCACCTGACGGAGTAACTTTAACATTACCGCCAACTGTCTGGAAACCGACATCGTTTTCGTCGTAGTTTGAAATGTCGCCTGCATTGTAAACAACATCAACAGATGCTTCGCCTGCCGGTGCATTGTCAAGAACTTTGAGCGTGAGTGTAAGGAAATTACCGTTTGTTGTAACGTCCTCACTGTTGAGCCATACTGCTTTCTTAGAATAAGCAAACTGACCGGGAATGCCTGAAGCAAGTTTAACATCTGTCAGGCTGAGTCGGGTTTCGTCAAAATCAAAACCCAAAGAAAATGTATTAATGCCGGGGTTGTCAGATAACGACACATTAAGTGTCACTGTTTCGCCCGGTGCTGCACTTGCTGAGGATACCGTAATCGTCGGTGCTCCTGCTGCAAAGGCAACTGCGGTCATTGATATAGAAATAACAACAGCCAACAGCAACGCTGTAATCTTTTTTACCATCGTATTTCCTCCTTAATATTTTTACAAACCAGAGAAATTCATTTGCAATTTCCTGGTTTTCGGGATTAAATTATTTTTCCCGGTACTGAACCCATTTAACTATATTGGATACATTACTCTGACCTGTAGGATCAGTAGTCGACTCCTTAGAAACATCTCTATAGTAGTAATATGTATAAACTGGTTCTTGATAGTACCATCTGGTGCCATAATATACATCATCCCATTCATGACTATACCAAACAGTATAATATTTACCAGATACTGTGTTTCCATTTGGAGCATCATGATAATATCTGAAACCGTTATAACTTGAAGCAATAGTTAATGGATAAGTTAAATCCCAATATTGATAATTATAATATGTAGCTGAACTTTCATAACTTCCCGAGGATCCTGATGCGTTCGCATATCTATAATATCTATAATAATGCGTACGTCCAGTCTCGTATGATTCCGACCAAACATTTCGAGAACCATTTGACGGATCATAATAAACAGGTCCCTGTGTTGCTCCCCAGCCAGTTCTTTGCGTATCATATTTTTCCCAGCCGGTAAGTGAAGACACTGAATCTGTTGTATACTCTCTCAATACATATGACCACTTAGTATTGACCACCTGAGCACCTGAAGGAATCTCAGAAGACTTAACCCAATCTAAAACAGGGTTCAGCTCCGCCGTAGCATAAATATGCGAAGAAGTAATATTTCCTGTAACAGTAATTTCAGTTGCACCATGCGCCTTTATAGTATAATAATCTTTTTTATTATAGGTTATCCACAGTACATCTCCATAGTATACTGTTGCACCACTGCTAAGAGTACCCATACTAGCACCTGCATTCGGTGAACTTTTTCGGCTAACAGTTATGCTATAACCAGTACCCGTGGACCAAATAACACTGTAAGAATTAGGTTGCCACAGCGCATAAAGCGTCTGATTTGAAGCTGATGTAACTTTTGTTGTTGCTGTAATCTTGTTACCGTCATTCTTCGCGGTATACCAACCCTCGAAAGTCCAACCCTCCTTTGTCGGGGTAGGAAGATCCCCATAAGGCTGTCCATAGTTAACGGTTTTACTCGTTTGTCCATCAGGTATAGCCCCACCGTTAGCATTGAATGTGACTTCAATGGAAGTAAGATACGCCATATACTCATCTTCAGTGATATACTTGATTTCACTTTCAAGCAAATTAACAAATTTCGTACCATTAATCTGACCCGTATATGCCAAAACATTTCCTGCTATATTAATCTTCCCTACCGAACCACTGTTCTGTTCTACAATTGACAACCCTTTGCAAAGCACTGCATTCGCACTCTGTGAACTTAGATTATTTATACCATCAACTATCAAATCCACATTGTCACTTGTAAATATAATAGCAAATCCAGGTGCATCAACTATAGAAACAGAACTGATACTAACAATAGAAGAACTAAATTTAACAGGTGTACCAGTATTGCCCTTAAGTGTAAGGTTCGCTAAAGTTGTTTTCTGTGCATCCGAAACAATACTGAGATTTACATACTCTTTATCCTCTGCACCGATAAATCTGAACGATTCAATAGCTCCTATAACAAACTCTTTATTATCAAGAGACTCTTTAACATAAGAAACATCGACACTTATGTTCTTTGCTCCTGAAGAAATTGCCGCATCAACAACCTTTGCATTAGCAGCTACAACATCAATTGACTCTACATTTTCAAATGCATTCTTACCAAGTGTTGTTACAAATCTGTCCACAGAAAAATGTTTTAAAGAAGTACAGTTTTTAAATGCATTCTCGCCTATTTTTGAAACACCATAACTTACTACAGACTGAAGATTTGTACAACCCTCAAAAGTTCCTGCAGGGATCTCTGTAATATAGTCAGGAAGTATTACACCTGTTATGTTTGTATTTGCCTTGGTAGGATCATCTTTATCCCTGAAAGCATTAGCATTAATACTTGTAACTTTAGTAACAGAATATTTACCTGTATCTGAGTTGTAATCAACTGCATACTCCGGAATTACAACATTCTTTCCGGAACCCTCATATCTTTCAACTTCTCCTGTAGCATAGTTGATTTTTAGACCGTCAGATCTCATCATCGCTCTTGTTGTAAACTTGTATAAATCAAACGGAATTTCAAACTCTAATAAACCATTTTCACAGTCATCAAAGCTTGATGATTTTCTTGAATGGTCAATGAAAACCTTTGCAGACTTATTATCAACTATTGTATGTGTTGTTGTATAGAACGATTGAGTTGCTATATCAAATCCTACAACAGCGTAAACATGCGCTGTTGCAGCCTGAACAACTCTATAATAACCATTTCCTGATCCAACATTTGTAAGCTTTTGTTTAAGTGTTGTGATCTCAGATTCTGAATACTCAACTGTTGAAGTATACTGGTCCTGTGTTTCAGAGGTTCTGCCAGTTGATTCAGTTTTAACATCACTTCCACCAACACTTGTTGATGCACTTATGCCATGTTTATTGTATACAAGTTCTGAAATTGCTTGTGATGTAGTCTGGTTTTTGCTAACAGTTTCACTTTGCTCATATCCCGTTGTACTGTTCCAATTGCTTTCTGATGTTGCACTTGTTTCGTAATGATTTTCCGAAACAGAACCAACTTCCGTTCCGACCGAACCATTCATCGTTGCAGTAACACCCTGCGATCTCGCTGCAGCAATTGTTGCACTTTGAGTGTCCACAACTCCACCGGAAATTGTCGCACTATTACTTTTTTCAGTGCTTCCTCCGATTTCTCCGTTTATTCCCCAATTAGTTGTTTTCTTTGCTCCTGCGGAAACACCGGCAGATGCAACACCTTCTTTACCAGCACTAGCATTGGCACCAGCACTAACCTCATTTCCGCCACCGATGCTACCACCAAGTTTCCAATCAAAGGTGTCTTTCTGACTTTCTGTGTAAGATGCATTTAATTCCGTTTGGTGTGTATTGGTTCTGCTTCCAGAAACTTCAGTTGTCACAGCATTTTCCAAACCCCAAGAAGCATTGTCAGTAATTTTCGCATTCGTGCTGCTCGAACCTCCTGCAGACGCTGAAGATGTAAAGGCTCCACCCTTAGAGTTACTTACATACCACTGCTGACCACTGACTGTACCAACCTCATCAATTTGTCCCTGTGTTTTTGAATTCTCGCTGCCAGTTTCATTGGTAGCCGTTGTAACATCATTCCACTCTTCTGACAATGTCCAGCCGGCTGTTGTTGTTGTCGCTTTTGAAACAGTATTAGCTATTTCCTGTGCCGTTGTCTTATCAATTGATTTTGTAACATCAGATTCAATTTCCCATGTAAGTCCAGCTGAGTTTGGAAGATCTGCTATACTGTAAAGTGGAACATTTTCAATTGTTCCGATTTTATAAATAAATATCAACTGATTGTTATCCATATCTTCTGCGAACAACGGATCATCTAATTTTGATACAGGTCGCACAAAATTTCTGTTTGAAGTCCAGTTCGCATGAACAACAACATCATTTGCTGTGCCAACAGGTATTTCAGTTATAATTTTTCCGTTATCAGAAAACACTGAACCGTCTTTCGGATTGATTACGATATCCTTTATTGACCAACCGATAAATGTATATCCCTGAAGCTCAATATTATGCAAAGGCACACTCTTGTTCACTGTAAATGACTTATTTTCAACAGGAACATCCGGTGAATCAAAAATAAGATCATATGAAATCAACGACCATTTTGCATACAACTTGATTTTTCCAGCCGTGCCTGGTTCAATTCTTCTTACAAGCTGCCCACTTGATCCCGAGGCATCGTACCAACCTTCAAAAATATATCCCGCAACCTCTAACTCTTCAAGTCGTGCTACACCAGCATCTGATGAATATGTCACAGGATTTGAGGAATTGTCTATTTTTCCTTCTTGATACAATTTTGTTATATAAGTATCTCCTGTGCCAATTACATATTCAATCTCAAACTCGCTGATAGGAATAACAGAATGTTCTTTTTCAACATAATCACAATTGCTGCACTTTATGCTATCAGTTAAACCAGTTTCTGTCATTGTTGCTGGATATCCCGGAATTGTTACCAGTGCATGATCAACTTTTGCAACCACTGTCTCCTCAAGAGTAATTTCTCTTGCGCCCTCAGCATCGCTGAAGTATTTTTCACACTTACTACAATACCAGTAAGCGATATTGCCTTCTTCCGTACATGTTGCTTCACTTGCCGGGGTAGCTGTCATTTCATGACTGCAACCAATATCAGGAAGCGGTTTGTTTGGATCACCGGAAAGGTAACCCATCAAACGTGAAAGGTCCTTTGTGTTGACGTTACCGTCACCGTTTGTGTCAAGCGTAACCGCAACAACCTCAACATCCTCACCCGAAACAAACTTAAGAAGACGGGTAAGGTCCTTCGTGTTTACATTGCCGTCGCCGTTAATATCACCGGGAGTCGGCGTTGCGCTACTTGCCTGAGCTGTTGTTATACTTCCTGCAAAACAAGAAAATACCATCAACACACTCATAAACAGTGAAAGAAATCTTTTCATGTGTTCTCCTCCTTAATTTCCAAAAGAAATCAATTCTTTAAGCATTTCAATTATTCGTCTGAAAAAGGAAAGAATTCTTTGTATTACTGAGGTTTGCACCTCACTACTACCGATAGAAACTGTTCCGGGCTCAACCTTGAAACTTACATCTTCTTCGTTGTAATTTGAAATATCACCCGGTGAATAGGTTACCTTAACCTTAGTTTCTCCGCCTTTCGACGAATCAAGAACCTTAAATTTCAGCGTCAAGACTTCTCCGTTGTATTTTATGTCTTTGTTGTTCAACCAGACAGCTCTCTCTTTGTAAGCAAAAGAACCACCAAGGTTTTCGTTCAACTCAACATTCGTCAACGTCAGCTTTGTTTTGTCATAGTCAAACCCGAGTGCAAACGTATTTATACCCGGATTGTTTTCAAGCGCAACCACAAGTTCAAACTCATCCCCAACACTGACATCAGCAGATGACACGGTGATCGTCGGTTCATTTGTTTTAGCAAGGCTCATTGGTGCAAAAGTAAACAACATAGCCACCAAGCAAACACAACAAATAACTCGCTTTATCAAAACTTTCCCTCCTTGTCTATAAAAGTAGACATTAAAATCCAATGAATATTCTGACAATTCACCACTTTAACTCATTGAATTCTACACAAATATTATTCTAACACTATCGGATGTAAATGTCTACCATTTTTTCCACATTTTAGTAATTTTTGTTCCATTTTAGAAAAGTTGAATGTGCAACACCAAGTTTTTCTGCCGCTTTTCGTGCTGAAATCTCACCATTTGTATATAATTCTTTATAAATTAAAAAATCCGGATGTACTTCCATCTTCTTTCGCCCAAATTTCACACCTCTTGCTTTAGCCGCAGCAATACCCTCAGCTTGGCGCTGACGAATATTTTCTCTTTCCACCTGTGCAACGTAACTCAGAATCTGTAACACCAGATCTGCAACAAACACTTGGGTGATATCATTTTCCTTCTGACGCGTATCAAGAAGTGGCATATCCAGTACAACAATATCAATATTCTTTTCCTTTGTAATCAGTCTCCATTGTTCCTGAATCTCATTGTAATTTCTGCCAAGTCTGTCTATCGATTTCACAACTAATACATCTCCACATTTCATCTTTTTGATTAATCGCTTGTACTTAGGTCTTTCAAAGTTAGCTCCACTGATTTTATCAACATAAATATTCTTTTCGTCTACTCCGAATTCACGCAAAGAAACAAGCTGCCTTTCCTCACACTGATCTTTTGACGAAACTCTGACATATCCATAAATCATAAAACTCCCCCTGTTAATTGATATAAATCAATTTTACAGGAGGAATCTTAAGTAATTAAGTATTAAATTAATTCATATAAAAACAACAAATCCGAACACATCGTTGGAAATAGATGGGTTCGGATTTATGTTGTTTGGCGCCTCAAACAGGGCTCGAACCTGTGACACCGCGGTTAACAGCCGCGTGCTCTGCCAGCTGAGCTATTGAGGCAATTAAAAAAAGTGTCGGCGTCGCCTTATCTTCCCAGGCGGCTGCCCGCCAAGTATTTTCAGCACTGAAGAGCTTAACTACCGTGTTCGGGATGGGAACGGGTGGACCCTCTTCGCTATCGACACCGACTTCTATCAAAATACGGTATCCCGTATCTTTTAACTTTTCTGGTGACCC
>JAZRNR010000137.1:0-46330 GCA_045648305.1 Acutalibacteraceae bacterium | reverse complement strand
TTTTCAGATGATTCAGATTATGAAAGAAACTTTCTCGAAAAGAAAAAATCCGAGATTACAGGATTTTGATTACAGTACAGCAGGAGCTTATTTTATAACAATATGTACAGAAAATCGGAAGAATTTGCTTTCGCATATCGTAGGGGGCGACGTCCTCGACGCCCCGTGTGATATAGAGTTATCGGAATATGGAAAAATTGCTGAGAAATATGTTAATCAACTGTCAGATTTTTATAAAGATATAGTTGTTGAAGCATATACCATTATGCCTAATCATATACATATTATGTTGATGATACAGGATGTTGGGACGTCGAGGACGTCGTCCCCTACAAAACAGCATTCAACAGTACCGCGGTTTATTTCAACACTAAAGCGATTTTGCAATAAAGAATACGGATATAATATATGGCAACGCAGTTATAACGATCACATCATCAGAGACGAGGAAGACTATTTATTGCATCTCAGATACATTTCAGAAAACCCATTAAAATGGAAACTGGATGAATTATATACCGAAGAGTAAAACCAACAAATTCTTTTTTGAATCTGTTGGTTTTTGTTTTAACTGTCTTTTTTCGTTTTGTACCCGAACCCTTTATAATGTTTTTTCTTTCTGCTTGTCGGAAGACCCTGAGAAATTTTCGGGAAGCTGTTGTCGCTGTCTGCCGTCGGCTGAATGTTGTAGGTGCCGTATTTATGCAGAAGTTCATCGCAGGTTTCAGGCTGATCAAAAACAGGTTCATCAATTTTTCTGTAAACTTTGTTATCGTTGTTATTCATAATATCACCCGAAATTATTGTGCTGTTTTTGATATTAAAAATTCATAAATAAACTTGACAAATACTGAAAATTATAGTATTATACGTCATTATAACTCGGCGGACGTGAACATATAATCACGTCCGTCAGCATATTATTAGGCAGGTTCGGATTATTACCGTCACCCTAAGTAAGGAGGGTTTGTTATGGATTCTTTGATCCCTTGGTTGGATCCGTTTCGTCAGGTCACATTTTCTGCGTTAATCATTAAAGTGCTTATGGCAGTTTTCTTCGGCGGACTTATCGGACTTGAACGCGGACAGAAACACCGTGCGGCAGGCAGCCGTACTTATATGATTGTTTGTCTTGGTGCGGCACTCACGATGATACTCAGCCAGTATGAAGCAAACCTTCTTTCAGGACTCTGGGCAGAAATTGCCGATAAAGTCGGAATAAAAACAGACGTTTCACGTTTCGGTGCACAGGTTATCAACGGAATCGGTTTCCTTGGTGCGGGTACAATTATTGTTACGGGACGTCAGGAAGTAAAGGGTCTTACAACAGCAGCTGGTCTCTGGGCTTCGGCATGTATGGGACTTGCAATCGGTTCGGGTTTCTACGAATGTGCAGTTTTCGGATTCCTTCTTATTCTTATCACAACAACAATTTTCAACAAGCTCGGTGCGTGGGTAATTGCAAATGCAAGGAATATGGACCTTTACGTTGAGTTTGACAGAATGGATAACCTCGGCGAAATTATCAGCACCATCAAAGCTTTGAATATTCAGATTTTTGATGTTGATACACAGCGAGAAAAACAGTCCAACGGTGTTGTCATCGGTGCGGTAATATCGATGGGTCTCCCGAAGGGTGAAACCCATTCTCACGTAATGTCAAAAATTTCAAAGCTCAATTACGTCACACTTGTTGACGAAATATAAGGGGGGTGAAGAATGCTTGGTTTTCTTGATGTCTTAAGAGACGTTACAACCGTTTCCGTGCTCTTCCGCCTCTTTGTTGCTGTCGTGTGCGGCGGCATAATCGGTATCGAGCGAGAGCATAAGCGCCGTCCGGCAGGCTTCCGTACCCATATCCTTATCTGCCTCGGTGCATCAATGACAACTCTTACAAGTCAATTCCTGTTTTACGATCTTAATCTTTATACGGATATCGGCAGACTTGGTGCTCAGGTTGTTGCAGGTATCGGTTTCATCGGTGCCGGTGCAATCATCGTAACAAAACGTCGTCAGGTAAAGGGTCTGACAACTGCGGCAGGTCTTTGGACTTATGCGATTATCGGTCTCGCAATCGGTGCAGGATACTACGAAGCGGCTGTGATTGCAACGTTTGTTATTGTTGTTGCAGAAATCTTTTTTGTTAAGTTTGAATATTGGGTTCTTGTTAATTCAAGAAACCTCAACATCTATGTTGAATATGAAGATAATGAAAATCTTGATAATGTTATCCGTCTTATCAAGGGTTACAGAATTGTTATCATCGACCTTGAAATTACAAAATCGGGTAACAATGCCTGTGCGATTTTCCAGCTTCAGCTTCCGAAGAAGATTTCACACGATAAGATTATGACAGCAATTTCAACTGCTGAAGGAATCGTTTCGGTCGAAGAATTGTAAATTTGTGTTGTAAAAATTCTTTCAATGTAGTATCATCTTTTCGGAGGCGATACTATGACACACAAAGAACTTTTTTCAGACGCAAGATGGATATGCCCGAAGAGTGACGCCGATGCGGCACTTTTTCGTGCTGAATTTATAAACAATAAGGCTCAGTCTGCAGAAATAACAATCTGCGGATTGGGCTATTTTATTTTGTATATCAACGGTCAGCGCGTGAGCGAGGACGAATTTGCTCCTGCTTATACGGATTATCACAACCGTCCGGATATGGTGCTTTCATATCCTTTGAATGACGTTTTTTCACACAGAATTCACGTAATGAAATATGATATCACAAAATATCTGTGTGAGGGTAAAAACGTTCTTGGCGTAATGGTCGGTGGCGGTTTTTACCATCAGCTTTTAAGAAAAGGTGAGGGTAACGTCAGCTACGGAAAAATCAAGCTTTGCTATAAAATTGATTTTGAAGACGGTACTAATATTCTTTCTGATGCAAACACACTTTATAAAAGAGGCTTTTTTGTCAAGTCAAACCTTTTCCACGGTGAAAATCACGACTATTCAAGATTCGACAGACAGTGGAACACGCTTGAAGCACAGACACACGGATGGGCAAAACCCGATATCGTAACACCGCCGTTGAGCGATTATCTTATCCAAAACTGTCCGTCAGACAAGGTTGTTGAAACTCTTAAGCCCGAGCTTGTCAAAGAAGCTGATACATATAATGTATATAAGGTGGAAAGAAACATTACGGGTTATCCTGTTCTTCGCTGCAAGGAAAGTTCGGAGCATCTTTGGTATGAATGTGCGGAGGAGCTTGACGAAAACCTTGATATTGACAATACATCCGTTGGCTACGGTGAACAAAGACAGCGTTATTTTGCAATAACGGACGGTGTTGGTGAGCTTTATCATCCGTACTTTACCTGGCACGGTTTTCAGTATTTCGCTGTCAGCAACAACTGTGAAGTCGCTGAAGTGCGCGTGATTCATACGGATATGGATGTAACATCGTCTTTTGAATGCAGTGACGAAACACTCAATTGGTATTACAAGGCTTTTTTGAATACACAGCTCGGCAACACTCACGGCTGTATCCCGTCGGACTGTCCTCACCGTGAACGCCTCGGCTATACGGGTGACGGAATGCTTACCTGCAATGCCGTTATGACTGAGTTCGATGCCGAAGCCATGTACAGAAAATGGATTGAGGATATCAAAGACTGTCAGGATCAGCTGACGGGTCACGTTCAGCACACAGCACCGTTCGGAGGCGGAGGCGGAGGCCCTGCAGGCTGGGGCGGTGCAATGATAGTTGTTCCGTATCATTTCTACCGTCATTACGGTGATGTTGAAGCACTCAGAGCAGTTTATCCAAATATGGCAAAGTTCGTTGAATATATGGAAAGTCGTTGTGAGAACGGACTTATTGTACGTGAAGAAAAAGACGGTTGGTGCCTTGGCGATTGGTGTACACCTG
Organism: Acutalibacteraceae bacterium; assembly: GCA_045648305.1. Classification (GTDB taxonomy): domain Bacteria; phylum Bacillota; class Clostridia; order Oscillospirales; family Acutalibacteraceae; genus CAG-488. Next base: position 42,444 of record JAZRNR010000137.1, on the reverse strand, counting down.
AAAAAGTTGCAATTCCCGAACCGTTTGTAAACACAACACTCTACATAAGCCAGCTTAAAATGCTTGTTCAGCTCTGTCATGCTATCGGTGTTGATACAGCGGATTACGAAAAGATGATTGCGGAGCATACAGAAGCCGTAAAGAAGGCTTATGCTGACGGAAACGGAAGCTTCCTTTCCTGCCTTCAGGGTGCGGATGCCTTTGCCGCAGAATGCGGAGCAGGGGATGAGAGAACAATCGGAAATCTTGTTGAAAAATACACATCTCTTCAGCAGTTTGATACAGGTATTTTCGGCACACTCAGCCTTATGAATGTTCTTTACTCGTCGGGTAACGGAAATCTTGCAACTGAGCTTCTTGCAAACAAAAACACGGTTTCGTTTGAAACAATGAGAAAAGCAGGAGCTTCTACAATCTGGGAAAACTGGAATGCAGAATCGTCACATTCTCACCCGATGTTCGGTGCAAGCACGGTTTATCTTTTCAACGATATCCTCGGAATTAAGCAGACCGAAAATTCCGTAAGATACAATGAGGTTGTAATAGAACCTGTTTTTGCTGATTGCCTTGACTTTGCAAAGGGTTATATAACCACACCTCACGGAAAGATTTCTGTTGACTGGAAAAAGAATAACGGAGAACTTTTTGTTGAAATTAATATTCCCGAAGGTGTCAATGCAGATTTCAGTTATGGAGGAAATAAGATTTCACTTGCAACCGGCTTCAATGCTATCAATATATAAACAAAAATCCCTGACTCGTCTGAGTCAGGGATAAATTTTATTCAAAAAGCGGAGTTGAGAAGTATCTCTCTGCAGTGTCGGGAAGAACGGTTACAACTGTCTTGCCTTTACCGAGCTTCTTTGCAAGCTTCATTGCAGCTGCAACGTTCGTACCGCTCGAAATTCCGCACATAATACCTTCCTTCGCGGCAAGGTCACGTGCTGTCTGCAAAGCTTCCTCGTCCTTTATGATGCAGACATCGTTATAAATCGAAGTGTTAAGGATAGGAGGAATAAGTCCGTCACCGATACCCATCTGAACATGAGTTCCGATTGAACCGCCTGAAAGAATTGCAGCGTGTTCAGGCTCAACAGCCCAGATCTCGATTTCGGGGTTCTTCGCCTTAAGCGTTTCACCGATACCTGTTATTGTGCCGCCTGTGCCGATGCCTGAGCAGAAGCCGTGAATCGGACCGTCAACCTGGTTGAGAATCTCAACACCTGTCTGTTCGCGCTGAATTGCAACGTTCGCAGGATTTTCAAACTGCTGAGGAACGAAAACGTTCGGATTTTCGTCACGCATCTTAAGTGCGAGCTTAAGGCATTCGTCAATACAGTCACCGATATTGCCTGCATCGTGAACGTAGACAACCTCTGCACCGTAATGCTCAACGATTTTGCGTCTTTCTTCACTGACGGAATCGGGCATAATGATAATTGCCTTGTAGCCTCTTACCGCACTTACAAGTGCAAGACCGATTCCCTGATTGCCGCTTGTCGGTTCAACTATTATTGTATCTTTGTTAATAAGACCGCGGTTTTCAGCATCAATAATCATATTGTATGCTGTTCTTGTTTTGATTGAACCGCCAACGTTGAGACCTTCGTATTTAACAAGGATTTCAGCGCTGTCAGAATCAACCATATTCGCGAGTCTGATAAGGGGAGTGTTGCCCATTGCTTCTAAAACATTGTTATAAATCATCTGAATTACTCCTGATATAAAACGTTTTTACTATAATATGCCGTGTGTAAAATCCTGACACAGTCAGAACAAAAATCAATGTAGTATACCATAAATGTGTTTTAATATCAATATTTATGATGAAAAAATTTTTGCATCAATTTATTGACAGGTCATTTCTATTGTGGTAGAATGGCTTGCATTTTTGAAAACTGTTATGTAAAAGAAAAAAGATACAAATTAATGGGAGGTAAATTATGAAAACTACAAAGAAAACAGTAAGATTCATTGCACTTGTGCTTGTATTGATTATGGTTGCATCTGTATCGCCCTTGAGTGCGGCTGCACTTAATAAGTCAGTACCGGCAGAAAGTACAGGCCACACACTTGTTATGCAGAGTGACCACCTTACGGTTGCAAGAAAGAAAACAATTCAGATGACAGCAACGGTAACAAATGTTGAGGAACAGCCAGTTATATACTGGGCATCTTCAGATGAAAGCATTGCAACTGTTGACCACAACGGTGTTGTTAAAGGTGTTTCTGTAGGCGTTGTTACAATTGCGGCAGCAACAGTTGTTGACGGTGAGGTCCTCAGCGGTGAGTTCACAATCAATGTTGTAAGACAGAACAATTTCCTCAGAAATCTTCTTGAAGATAAGCAGGTTCTCAGTTATCAGTACAGCTATATTGACGATTATTATTACACAAATGATAAGGACGCTTGGCAGTACAATTTCGGTTTCGGAAAGATTTATGACTTCGTTTCACCTTACATTCTTCTTGAGTATGACTATATCCGCGTTTTCTTTACTTACGAGAACAAGGACTGGATGCTTCAGATGTGGAAGGGTCAGTACGGCCTTGTTTTCTATGGTGGTGAAGTAGGTATTTATACCAAGGAACATTCAGATAAGGGTATCGATGAATGGACATTCTTCAACTGCCCTGCAGAGGAAGATTGGATAAATATGGAAATGACTCTCTGGCACGAGGATATCAACGGCAACTGGAACCGTGAATTCACAAGAGAGTATGATAAATACTGGTGGTGTACAGGCTTCAAAAACGGACATCTCCGTCAGGAAGAGCCTGCAGATGAGCTTCGTCTTACAGGCAGAATGACATTCAAGAATGCTGAAATGACAAAGCTTGTTGCAGACGGACTTGCAGAATGCGGTCTTGTAAAAGCAGGTAGCAAAAATGCGATGGGTGTTGACTCAATTTATGTTGACGGCAATGATATCCATTTCAGCTGGCAGAACATTTCAGAAGCAGAAAGCACAATGCTTATCAAGGTAAGCACAGGTATTCTCGGTTCACTTCTTGTTCTTCCGTTTGCTCCGGTGATTCTTCCGTTTGTCGGTGCTTATGCAGTGCTCGTATTGCTTACATCGGGTATTCTTTAATTTAGTAATATCTCAAAAGACCGCCTTGTGCGGTCTTTTAGTTTTTATAAGTGAGTTTTGTTGCGGATAGTTCAGTTGCCTTTTTGTCGGGATTGTGTTATTATTTGCAAGAGGTGATTTTATGAATCCTTATGTGATAATAGGAATAATGATTGCGGTTGACCTGATTATGTTACCGTTTATAATCAAAAAAATGCTGAAAAAAGACGGAAAAAACAAAGGCTTGAAAATCGTTGCACTGATTGTTGCTTTTGTTGCAGTTGAAGCTGTCTGCTCGGTTGTTTATATAAATTCGAACACGTATTTCGACCGTCTCGGTAACAGATACGAAACAATCGAGAGTGTGAGATACTACGACAGGGACGGAAACCAATACGTGATAACCGAAGATCCGTCAGGGCGTGAATATTTCAGCTCTCTTAACGGCAGATTTATGCGAATTGCAGAGATAACATATATTGATGAAGAAGGATATCTTTATTTCGATATTGAGAAAAAGCTTGAAAAGCAAGAGAATGTGAACTACATTCATATTGATGAAAACGGAAAAATTTATTATCCGTATGATACGGTAAAATGGACTTCCAAAGGCGAAATAAAGCTCAGATAAAGTTGACAAAAAACATTAATTGTTAAAAATCGTTGACATTTATCCTTGTCAATGATAAAATTTTTACAATGGGAAACAGAATATGGTTGAATGATGGAGGCGCGGTTAATACAATTAACTCTTAAAGGTAAGGCAACGCAGAGAGTGAAAAGATTGACCGCCGAAGCGAAAGGAAAATGCCTTTTGACCTTTTGCTGGGACGTTGCAGAATATGTAACGTACTGTCACGGTTGTGGAGTGCTATCAATAAAGTCTTCGGACATGGTTGGTGATCTTGCTCAACCATGTCCTTTTTCTTTAAATTTAATGGAGGGTTTATACTATGTCAAAAACAAAGAAAATTGTCTTGGCAGTAGTCGCAGTTGCAATTGTTGCTCTTCTTGCGTTTGCAGCTGTCAACGGCGGTCATCTTGCAACAGCAGCTTGTGTTGACTGTGGCGGTGCAGGTATTGTTGATGAAGTTGCTTGCGAAACCTGTGGCGGCGAAGGCAATGTAACAGCATCATGGTGGGCTCTTGTTCCCCCGGTTATTGCTATCGGTCTTGCACTTATCACAAAGGAAGTTTACAGCTCATTGTTCATCGGTATTGTTGCCGGTGCAATCCTTGGCTCAGACTTCAAATTCACAGGCACAATGGATCTTATCACAGGCAACGGTTTGATTGACGCGGTTTCAGGTACAGCAGGTATCTTCATTTTCCTTGTTGTTCTTGGTGTTATCGTTGCTCTTATCAATAAGTCAGGCGGTTCCGCTGCTTTTGGTGCCTGGGCAGAAAAACACATCAAGTCAAGAGTAGGTGCAATGCTTGCTACTTTCGTTCTTGGTGTTCTTATCTTCATCGATGACTACTTCAACTGCCTTACAGTTGGTTCAGTTATGCGTCCTGTTACAGACAGCAAGAAGGTTTCACGTGCGAAGCTTTCTTACCTTATCGACGCAACAGCAGCTCCGATCTGTATGATCGCACCTATTTCTTCATGGGCAGCAGCAGTTGCTTCTTACGCTCCTGAAGGACAGGGTCTTTCACTTTTCATTAAGGCAATTCCGTACAACTTCTATTCACTTCTTACACTTGTTTTCATCGTTGTAATCAGCCTTATGAAGTTCGATTACGGCCCGATGAGAATTCACGAAGTTAATGCAAAGCTTAAGGGCGACCTTTACACAGCAGGTGAGAAGGCAGAAGTTGCTGATGAAGGACATTCATCAAAGGGTAAGGTTATTGACCTTGTTCTTCCGATTATTGTTCTTATCGTTGCTTGCGTATTTGCCCTTGTTTATAACGGCGGTATCCTTGACGGTGCAAACTTCATTGATGCTTTCTCAAACACAGATGCAACTGTCGGTCTTCCCTGGGGTAGCCTTATTGCTCTTGTATTTGCTATCGCATACTTCTGCATCCGTAAGGTTGTTACATTCAAGGAAGCAATGGAAGCTATTCCTAAGGGCTTCATCGCAATGGTTCCTGCAATCCTTATTCTTACATTCGCAACAGCTCTTAAGAATATGACAGGCGTTCTCGGTGCAAAGCCGTTTGTTAATGAAGTTATGGCAAATGTACCTGACAGTCTTGCAAGCTTTATTCCTGCAATTGTATTCCTTGTTGCTTGCTTCATTTCTTTCGCAACAGGTACATCATGGGGTACATTCGGTATCCTTATTCCGATTGTTATCACAATCTTTGACGCAGCAGATCCGCTTCAGATCGTTGCTATGTCAGCTTGTCTTGCAGGTTCAGTCTGCGGCGACCACTGCTCACCGATTTCTGATACAACAATCATGTCATCAGCAGGCGGTCAGTGTAACCACCTTAACCACGTTTCAACACAGCTTCCGTATGCAATTTCAGTTGCTGCAATCTCATTCGTAATGTACATCCTTGCAGGTTTTGTACAGAGCGCTGCAATCGTGCTTCCGGTTGGTGTTGCTGTAACAGTTGTGTTCCTCTTCCTTATGAAGATGGTTATGGTAAAGAAATACGGCAAAGAAAACGTATAATTTATGATTTTTTAAGACCTCGGCTTTTGTCGGGGTCTTATTTTTTATTAAGAAATTGTAAAATGATTAAGATAACGTAAAAAAATCTGTTTTTACTCTTGTAAAAATCTTTCAAATAGTTTAAAATACTTGTGTTATGCCGTACCTTGCGGCGAAAACATAAGTAAAGGATGAAAATTATGGCTATCGAAAAGTCAAAGGCTGAGCAGTACCGTGATGAACGTAAGGCACGTATTGCAGAAGCAGCAAAGAAAAATGCAAAAGATATGCAGAAGAAAAATGCAACAAAGAAGGTTGTAAAGAAGGTTGTTGCAATCGTTCTTGCAGCTGCAATCGCTCTTGGTGCAGTAGCAGTTGCTCTTAACTACTACGGTGTTTGGGACAGAACCTTAAGAGCAGGTTACGTAGGCTCTGAGGACAAGTTCTCAATGGCTGAGTATGAGTATCATTACTGGGCAACATATAACACATTGATGAACGAGGTTTCAAACCAGTATTCAACAGGTGCTAACTACAATTACGATACAAACCTTCCTCCCGACAAGCAGACATCAACTGCTGAAGATGAGAAGGGTAACCCGATTTCTTGGGTTGAGTTTATCCGTAAGCAGACTCTTGACGATATCAAGCGTTATAACATCTATTACAACGAAGCTGTTAAGATGGGTCTCGGTGAGCTTACAGCTGCAGATCAGAAGCAGATTGACGAAACAGTTAACAGCCTTCGTGAGCAGGCTTCAGGTGCAAATGCAGCAGAAGGCTCAACACAGCCGAAGTATACACTCAACGCTTACCTTCGTATGAACTTTGGCGAATATATGAACGAAAGATTCCTTCGCAAGATTATGGAGAAGGAAATCATCTCTCAGAAATATCTTGAGGCAAGACTTAAGGAAATCGCAGCTTCATACGACCAGAAGGATATTGACGCTGAGTACAACAAGGACAAGAGCTCTTTTGACCTCGTTAACTTCCGTTTGTATGAGTTCGCAAAGACAACTCTTACAGCTGAAACAGGCGAATCAAAGACAGCACTTGAAAAGCGTCAGAAGGAAGCTGACGAAAAGGTTAAGAAGGATGCAGATGCATTCCTTGCAGCAGTTACAGATGAAGCTACATTCCTTGCAAAGGCAAAGGATCTTAATAAGGACGACAAAGAATACAACGAAGATTCTGCAACAAATGCAGGTAGCATGCTCAAGTCAGAAGCAACAGGCATTTCAAAGGATCTTGCAGAGTGGGCTTTCAAGGCTGACACAAAGGTTAACGATAAGAAGATCTTCACATCAGCTGACGGTTCAAAGTATTATGTAGCTCTTCTTACAGCTAAGCCGTATCAGGTTGAAACTGTAAGCGTACGTCATATCCTCTTTGCAAACACAGATATGCAGACAGGCGAAAAGCTTTCAGCAGATGAGATTGCACAGAAGGAAAAGGATGCAAAGGCTGTTCTTGACGAGTGGTCAAAGGGCGACAAGACAGAAGACAGCTTTGCAGCTCTTGCAACAGAGCATACAGAAGACACAGGTTCTGCACAGTCAGGCGGTCTTTATGCAAACGTTCGTCCGGGTCGTATGGTTCCCGAGTTTGATCAGTGGATCTTCGACAAGAACCGTAAGGCAGGCGACACAGAAATCGTTGAAACAGATTACGGTTACCACGTAATGTACTTCGTTGCAAATGACGGTAAGTACTACGATGCAACAATCAGAAATTCAAAGGCACAGATTGACCTTCAGGCAGAGCTTGATGAACTCTTCAAGTCAGATGACAACAAGGTTACTTACGGCCCGCGTACAGTTGAGTATGCAGAGAAGAAGTTGAACGACAGAATCGCAACTATCATCGCACAGCAGGCAGCTCAGCAGTCATACGCTCCGCAGTATTAATTCAATCAAAACAAAAGACCGATCCTTTAATGAGCGGAATTGCTAAGGGCGGAAATAATTAGCTATACAGTTGTGAGACACTTTTTATAAGGTGTCTCACAATTTTTTTGATAAAAAAAGACACTTTCGTTTCGGTCTGAAAGTGTCATAGAGAGCTATATACTTTTAATATTCTGAAATAAGTTTTTTGGTCAGAAACAGTGATATTGCAATTAAAAATTGCAGTGATATTTTTGATAAATCAAAAGTGATATTGAATCCTTACGGATTCAGTGTTATTTTATTCGCAAAAAACTGTCCGAAGGACAATATCACAATGCGTAGCATTATATAACTGCGAAGCAATATCACTCGCCGCAAGCGAATAAAACTGCCGAGTGTCCTTACGAACACTCGGCTAAAACCTCGGTCTTAATTTTTTAAGCTTCTTTGAAGTGAACCATAAAGTTCATACCGCCGTTGATGTCGCCGCCGATTGTGAGGTTTACACCTGCATTCATAAGCAATGCACCCGAATAAACTTCACCGTCTTCTTCGTTAACATACATCTTGTTTTCGTCAAGACCCTTAAGCTTTACGTTAAGGAAGTTGTGCGGAGTACGGTTTTTGATAACAACCGTAAGAAGTGTTTCGCTCTTGTCCTTTGAAACAAATGACCATGCACACTTGAATTCATCCTCTGTGGGAGCAATGATTCTGTAAAGGTCACCGTAGTGAGTAAGGTCGTAATATTTGTGATAAAGTGCAGAAGTCTTTTTAACAATTTCCTTGTCCTCATCTGTAAGGTGCTTCGGGTCAAGCTCGTAACCGAATGTGCCCCAGAGTGCAACTGCTGCTTTTGTTTCAATTCCTGTTCGGCTGCATGCTGAAACGTGAGCTCCCATACTTGAAGCAGGATAACACATTGATGTACCGAACTGAATTCTCAGTCTTTCAATCGGGTCTGTATTGTCTGAACACCATGTCTGTGGCATATAGTAGAGAATACCCGGGTCGTATCTTCCGCCGCCGCCTGCACAGCTTTCGAAGAGAATGTCAGGGAAAGCGGAGGTGATTCTGTCCATAAGCTCGTATGTGCCGAGGATGAATCTGTGGAAGAATTCTTTCTGATGCTTTTTGTCAAGACCCATTGAGGCGGGTTCTGAAATCGGACGGTTATAGTCCCATTTGAGGTAAGCAATATTATTCTTTGAAAGCACGTCGTACATCTGATTAAAGATATTGTCACGAACGTCCTGTCTTGTCATATCGATAACATACTGCTGTCTTGCAGGTGAAATATCTCTTCCTTCAACGTGAACGCACCAGTCAGGATGAGCTCTGTAAATATCGGAATCGGGAGAAATCATTTCAGGCTCGTACCATATGCCGAATTCCATACCCTCAGCATTTACTCTTTCAATAAGCTTTGAAAGTGGACCGTTGAGCTTTTCTTCGTTTACGTACCAGTCACCGAGAGATGAATCATCTCTGTTTCGTACACCGAACCAACCGTCGTCCATAACAAGAAGCTCGCAACCGAGTTTCTTTGCCTGCTTTGCATAACGGACAAGTGTTTCGTCGTCAAAGTCAAAGCCTGAGCCTTCCCAGCTATTGATAAGAAGCGGACGCTTTTTCTTTTTCCATGTGCCGCGGATAAGGTTGTTAGCATAAAAATCGTGGAATGTACGGCTCATGCCGCCAAGTCCGTTTGGTGAGTATGCCATAACAGCCTCAGGTGCCTGGAATTCTTCGCCGGGCTCAAGGTACCAGTTGAAATCAATCGGATTGATACCCATAACAAGGCGTGTGCAATCCATATAATCAGTTTCAATGTCAATTGCAAAGTTTCCGCTGTAAACAAAGTTAAAGCCGAATGCATCACCGTAATCTTCTCCGCCTTTGTCATCAACAAGGGCTACAAACGGGTTGTGATTGTGGCTTGATGAGCCTCTCTTACTTGCGACGGACTGAATTCCGTGAGCAAGATGACGTGTCTGTACGGTTCTTTCTCTTAACCATGTGCCGTAGAGGTTAATCATATTATAGCTCATTGAAGGGAAGTTTACACAGCAGCTTGCAACTTTTTCAATGTCAAAAGCTTCGTTTCCTGTGTTTTCTATCTTGACACTTTGCGTAATTATGCTATGATTTTTAAAAGCGGTAAAACAAAGTGTAACCTTTGCACCCGTGAATTTATCAATGGTGATAATCTCAAGTGTGTCTGCTTCGTCGTCAGAGTTGCAGTATGTTGCGGGAAGACCCTTAAGCTTCGGCTTACCACTGTAAATCTTATGGTCAAGGTACCTTATATCCGTTGTTGCTCTGCCTTCGCTGTCCCTGATTGCAAGTGCTGCAAGGCGGAAATCACCGTTACCGTTGCAGGAATAAGCCATCGGCTGAATGTCCATGGAGAAAACACCGTTATCGGCAGTTGACGCTGTCAGGGGAGAGATTGAAGCAAATCCGCCTCTGTAAGCTGTTGAAATAAGATTGGTGTCAGGGATTTTCTTTCCGTAATAAAGCTGGACAAGGAAATCACCCTCGAAAATACCAATCGCATAAGTTGATTCAAGTGAATCAATCTTAAAAATTTTACGTTCTTTATCAAATGTAATCGGCATAAAATCATCCTTTCTCAGGTGAAACCACCTGAAAAGATTTTAGCATACATATGTATTGACAGTCAATGTAATTTGCAAAGGATTTTTGGTTATGGAGAAGAAAAACATTCACAAAGACCACAGACAAAGAGTACGTTCAAGATACTTCAAAGAAGGTATCGGCTCTATGGCTGACCACAATATAATAGAGTTCCTGCTTTTTTACGGTATACCGTTCAAGGATACAAACAACGTCGCCCACGGTCTTGTTGAAAAGTTCGGTGACCTGAACGGCATACTTGAAGCTCCGAAAGAGGAGCTGATGAAGGTTGACGGAGTCGGCGAAAATACGGCTGCATTGATACGGCTTACGCACGATGTTGCACTTCTTTATAACGAAAGAAAACAGCAACGTGCTCTTGACGAAACGGAAAAAGCTTTTATACCTTATATAGAAGCAAAATATTCGGGCGAGAGAAGAGAAATTGTTTATCTTCTTTGCCTTGATGCAAACGGAAAGCTTCAGCGCTGTATAAAAGTCTGCGACGGTTCACCCGATAATGCAGTTGTTGATACACGTGCGATTGTTGAAACTGTTGTACGTTTTGATTCAAAGCACGTTGTTCTTGCACATAACCATCCGAATGGATTTGCTGTTCCTTCGTTGGCTGACGTGAAAACAACAGAAGACCTGATTCCCGTGCTTGATGCAATCGGTGTCAATCTTGTTGACCACATTATCGTTTCTACGGACGATACCTTTTCAATGGCACAAAGCAATAAGTATGGATATTTATTCAATTAGTTTCTTCAATCTCGGCTTCTTCAATATCGAAAGGTACACTTTTTCCGATGTTTTCGTAACAGAAATAGTTTCCGTTAATTTCAATGAAATCATCTTTTTCGGTCATTGAAACCTCCTGATTTATAATCTGTGTATGTTGTGTTTCCGAGTGGCTTTTAAGTGCATATTCTGTCATCGCCATGAGTTCTGCCTGGGCTTTACTCATGGTGATTTCTTTTTCGTCTTCGTAAGTTGTGTAAATACGGTAATTGATTCCGAACGGCAACTCTTTCCCGTTTATTTTAAGTCTTGAACGGTGAATATAACAGTCACCTTTATCCTTCGGAGGAAAGATTTCTGTCCCGAGAAAGAAAATTGACCAAACTTTCTTTTCTTCAGGCGTGCAAACAGTAATTTTTTTGTCTGTTTCACTTTTTACTTTAATATTTGTTTTTGCAACGGCATAACCGTCAGCATCGGTGAAAAGATTTGTCTGCAGTCTGCTTTCCGTAATTCCGCTGATAAGAAGATCACCCTCAAGCACGGGCTGACCGATTCCGACAGCTGCGGAACCGCGGTAAACCTCAAGGATTTCTATCTGTCCGTCTTTTGAAGCGACTATATTTGAAGTGCCGTGGTGTGTTTCAATTTCAGGTGTTTTTTTCAGTTCACGTATTTTTATTTCGGCGGTGCATCCGTGTATGCTGATTGCTGCCCAGGAAGCATTGCCGAGCTTCTGCATAGCGGAACTTTCTATCTGCGCAAACTTAAGATTATTTATCATTTTTCCGATTTTAAGTCCCGATTCTTCAAAAGCTTCAAGCACTTCGCTGTCTGTCAGATGCTCATTTCCCGAAACCTCGATAATCCATACGTGTCCCGTGAGAAGCACAAGAATAAGGAAAGCGACAATAAAGCCTGAAATAAGAGCTGTACGTCGTGAATAGCGGTTAATGAAAAACGGCAGACCTTGTTTGTGTTTTATGCGTACCTTCATGGAGCTTTTTCTTGCAGGTGAACGTATTCTGCGGTAGCCTTTGGCGGTTGTTTTCGCTGAAATTAAACCGTCTTTTTTTACAACATCCCAAAGCGGGATATTATTTACTGTGCAGGAATTTATAAATCTTTCGCTGAATCCGTTTTCAGCGGTGAATTCAACGCACCCGAAAACAAAATTAAGTATATCTCTTGATACCATCAGCCGCTGAACTCCACGTTGACAATGAATCCCTCTACCAAAGCCTGCTCCATGGAAAGGGATTTGATTGTCAGCGAATTTCCTTCAAAGGTAACGCTCTTTTTACCAAGGCTGAGAGTGATTAGATTTTCGCTGTACTCTGAAACTCCTTTGCAGCCGTCAATAAGAGCACAGCGGTTGGACATAATTTCAATGTATCCGCAGTTTGTACATACATCCTCGTCAATTTCGAGCTTGTCGCAAATACGGTGTGAAAGGGGAGTGCGGTTCTGCCTGTAATCTGAAAAAGCCATAAAAACCTCCTATCATAATAAGGCGATTTCTTCTCATATATATTTACGGGTGATTCGCATGAAAAATTACAGAGTAAGGTTCGTTTTATGTTTTTTTGCAGTAATTGTTTTTATAACGGCTTTTTTCATAAGTCCCGAAACAGTGATAGGAGGGGTCAGTAACGGACTGAAGCTTTGTGCCGTGTCAATAATCCCGTCGCTGTTTCCGTTTATTGTGCTTTCGGATTATCTTATCCGATCAAGGTCAGTTGAAATTTTCGGAAGTTTTCTTGAGCCTGTTACAAAAGCTGTTTTCCGTCTGCCGGGAAGTGCAGGCTGTGCCGTAATTATGAGCCTTGTCGGCGGATATCCCGTCGGTGCAGGGATGATTGTAAAGCTTCTTGAAAACGGAAGAATAAGTCAGAATCAGGCTAAACGGATGATGTTGTTTTGTGTTAATGCAGGACCTGCTTTTGTTATCGGTACGGTAGGTATGGTGATGTTTTCAAACAGAAAAGCAGGTATAATTCTTTATCTGTCTATGATAGTATCTGCTTTGGTAATGGGGACTTTCTTTCGCTTTTTTGACAGCTCAGCGTTGGAGATAAGAACAAAAACGCCCGAATTCAAATCGGGCGTTCTGAATCAGAGCGTAACAAACAGCATAAATTCAATGTTTAACCTTTGTGCCTGGGTGGTGCTCTTTTCGTGCGTAAATGCTTTGCTTGAAAGTTTCAGTATTCCTGACAGCGTAATGATGTGGATTAAAATGATAACGGAAGTAACAGGAGGGTGTATTGCGGCTTCGGGGAAATATCCCGTAAGTGTTCAGGCATTGATAATGGGATGGGCGGGTCTGTCTGTTCACTGTCAGCTTTTGCCGTATATAAAAGAAACGCAGGTGAAATACCTGCACTTTATCTTATCGCGTTTGTTTCACGGAGCGTTATCCGCTACAATTGCAGAATTTTTGTTCTGGCTTTTCCCTTGTCAGACGAGTGTTTTTTCGACAAATACAGAAGTGTTACCACAGTTATATTCGGTATCTGTTCCTGCGGCAGTTGCAACCGTGATTCTTGCATTAATGCTTACCGCAGAGATGACGACAATGTTCAAAAATAAAAATAACGACGAAGCATAACTTCGTCGTTATCTGTTAATTTCAGGATTATCGGTTCTTTCCAAAAGGTAATCAATAGACACGTTAAAGTAATCGGCAAGCGCAATAAGCTCGGCATAGCCGGCTTCACGTTCCCCGGTTTCGTATCTGCTGATTGTGTTTTGGTTCATGTTTAATTCCATTGCTAATTTTAATTGAGATATGTTGCGGCTTTTGCGGAGTTCTTTCAACTTCATACAAATCAACCTCTTGTATTAATTATATCGAATTTGTTATACTTTTAACATCCCAATGTGGTATAAAAATATGCTTGATAATACGTTGTTTTCTTATGATTCTTACAAATTTGTTATGAGGTTTGTCGTTAATTTTTCAATCTCTTGAAAGAGAAAAAATAATATGATATAATAATTAAGTTAGTTAAAACTATACTCCGAAGGATGATAAAAATGAGGAAGAATGTTATAAATTCGCAAGAAAGAACTCCTGCGTGCCGTATATGCTCTCACGGCATACTCTCGCCTGACGGTGAAAGTGTACTCTGCGTTAAAACAGGCATAAGACAGCTTGATTCAAGCTGCAGAAGCTTTAAATACGATCCGCTTAAAAGAGTGCCGGAGCGTGCTCCGACAGCAGGCGGTTTTACAAAAGAAGATTTTGAACTTTAATAATTACGGGGCGTTCGCCGAGTTCCCATAAGGAAGTTTTTGTTTCTCGAACAAAATTCCTTGTATTATAGCCAAAAGCCTGGCAAGGCGCCAGCCTTGCTACATTTTTGGCTTCAATTCAAGAAATTTTGCCTTCCTACGAAACTGCGAAGCACTTTAAAATGTGAAATTGCGTGTGCAAGGAAAGGCGAAAACCATCAATAACGCTGACGCGTATCGATGGTTTTCAACGCATTATTGTGCCGCAAGTTCACATTTTAAAGAAAAACTGCCTTACGGGAGCTCGGCGTAATACGTCCCTTTTTCTTTAGGAGGATTTTATGATAATAATTGCTCCCGATTCCTTCAAAGGCACAATGTCTGCTGTTGAAGTATGCGAAACGGTTAAAAGTGAATTTTTGAAAATTATACCTGATGAAGAAATCATCTGTCTGCCGATTGCTGACGGCGGTGAGGGTACGGTTGATGCATTGCTTTTTAACGGAGGGGAAAGGATTTCTGTTACAGTAAAAGATCCGTATTTTAACGACATAGAATCATTTTTCGGAATTCTGCCCGACGGTACTGCTGTTATAGAAATGGCAGCGGCAAGCGGATTGCCTCTTGTCGGTGAAAATAAAAATCCTTTGCTTACAACAACCTACGGAACGGGTCAGCTTATAAAAACGGCACTTGATAAAGGTTGCCGTGAAATTCTTATCGGCATCGGCGGAAGTGCAACAAACGACGGTGGAATAGGCTGTGCGGCGGCTCTTGGCGCAAAGTTCCTTGATGAAAACGGTAACGAGGTCAGCCTTAACGGTGCAGGACTTGCTGATATACGAAAAATTGACCTCAGCGGTATCGATAAGCGACTTGCAGAAACAAAGATAAAAGTTCTTTGCGATGTTGTAAGTCCTCTCTACGGTCCCGACGGTGCGGCATTTGTCTTTGCCCCGCAGAAGGGTGCGGATGAGAAAACTGTCAGACTTCTTGATAACGGACTCCGCAACCTTGCAGAAGTAACGGAAAGCACTGTCGGAGTTGATAACGCTTCCCTTGAAGGTGCAGGTGCGGCAGGCGGTCTTGGTTTTGCACTTGTCAGTTTTCTTAACGGAGAGCTTGTGAAGGGTGCTCTCACGGTGCTGAAGGCTATGGGGTTTGACACTCTTGCGAAAAATGCCGGGCTTGTTGTAACGGGTGAGGGTTGCTTTGATGAACAGTCGCTCCTCGGTAAAGCTCCGTACTGGGTTGCTGAAATGGCAGGGGATACTGAAGTTGTCGCTGTTGCGGGATGCTGTAAGATTGAACTTCCCGAAAATTCAAAAATTAAGAAAGTGTACGTAACCGATAAAGTGGGAAAGGATTTTGAAGAACTTAAGAAATCCTGCTTTAAAGACCTTAGAAATACAGCAAAAACAATGGCTGAAGAGTATTCTGAAAGTAAGTTTTAAACACTTTCAACATAGTTTTCCACACCTTTTGCGCATATACAGAGCTTTAAAAGAATATGGAACACAATATCTTGGACAGAAAATGGTTTTCCACATAACTTTCCACAAAACCGTGTGGAAAATCTGTCCGCAAAAATCATTCAAAAATCTTCAAAAAGTGCTTGACAATATGCATTCTATACTGTATAATGACTGCCTGTAAAGAAAAAAACTTTACAGGCAGTTTTTGAAAGGAGTCTTTGTTGTGAGTAAAAATCTTGATATAACTCTTTTGCTTGATTTTTACGGCGATATGCTTACGGACAAGCAACGCAGTTTTATCAGCTATTACTACAATGACGATCTTTCTCTTTCAGAGATTGCTGCTGACGAGGGTATTACACGTCAGGGGGTACGCGATGCAATCAAAAGGGCAGAAACCCAGCTTATTGCAATGGAAGAACGCCTTGGACTTGTTGCCCGTTTTGAAAATATGAAAATCGGTTTAAGTGAGATAATCGAATATGCCGAGGAAATCGCGATATATAACCGAAAAAACTCTCTCTCAATGGAAGTTAACGACAGCACAGCCAAAATAAAGGCTATTGCACAGACACTTCTTGCAGAGAATTACTCTTAAAAAGGTGGTACCGCTATGGCATTTGAGGGCCTTTCAGACAGACTCGAAGCCGCGTTTCAAAGGCTGAAGAGTAAAGGTGCCTTGACGGAAGCTGACGTAAGAAGCGCGATGCGTGAAGTTCGCCTTGCGTTGCTTGAAGCTGACGTTAACTACAAGGTTGCCAAGGACTTTACCGAAAAGGTTAGCCAGAGAGCCGTCGGTGAGCAGGTTATGGAAAGTCTTACACCTGCACAGATGGTTATTAAAATAGTAAATGAAGAGCTTACCGAGCTTATGGGCGGAACAAAATCCCGTCTTGCGATTGCAAATCATCCGCCGACAGTCGTTATGATGTGCGGTCTTCAGGGTTCAGGTAAAACAACTCACAGTGCAAAGATTGCATTAAGACTCAAAAATGAAGGACACCGTCCTTTGCTTGTAGCCTGTGACATTTACCGTCCGGCTGCTATCAAGCAGTTGCAGGTTGTAGGTGAAAGCATCGGAGTTCCTGTTTTTGAAATGGGTCAGATTAATCCCGTTGAAATTGCACGCGAGGCTATAAAGCTTGCAAAAGATCAGGGTTATGATTATGTATTCCTTGATACAGCCGGCCGACTTCACATTGACGAAGAGCTTATGACTGAGCTTAAGAACGTTAAGGCTGAGGTAAAGCCGCACGAAATCCTTCTTGTTGTTGACTCAATGACAGGTCAGGACGCAGTTAACGTTGCAACAAGCTTCAACGACGCTTTGGGAATCGACGGTATCGTTCTCACAAAGCTCGACGGTGATACACGAGGCGGTGCGGCACTTTCAACAAGAGCCGTTACAGGTAAGCCGATCAAGTTCGTCGGTATCGGTGAAAAGCTTACAGATCTCGATATTTTCCACCCCAACCGTATGGCTTCAAGAATCCTTGGAATGGGTGATATGCTTTCTCTTATCGAAAAGGCTGAACAGGCTCTTGACGAAAAGAAGGCAATGGAACTTGAAAAGAAGCTCCGTCAGAATAAGTTTGACCTCAACGATCTTATGGAACAGCTCGATCAGGTTCGTAAGATGGGTTCAATCAAGGACACACTTTCAATGATTCCGGGTATGGAAAAGAAAATCAAGGATGTCGAAATTGACGAAAGACAGTTTGATAAAATCAAGGCAGTTATTCAGTCAATGACACCGCAGGAGAGAGAAAAGCCTGAAATCATCAACCCGTCAAGAAAGCGCAGAATCGCTCAGGGTTGCGGTCAGGATGTTGAAGCAGTCAACAGACTTCTTTCTCAGCACAAGCAGATGCAGAAAATGTTCAAGCAGCTCAATCCCAAGGGCAAGAAACGCAGAAGAGGCGGTAGACCTGATCTCTCTCAGCTTAAGGGATTCAATATCTAAACTTCAACACGCACAATTCACTTGCGTGATTGATATATAAACAATTAATTTTTATTTTGGAGGAATTTATCATGGTTAAAATCAGACTTCGTCGTATGGGTGCAAAGAGAGCTCCTTTCTATCGTGTAGTTGTAGCAGATTCAAAGTATCCCCGTGACGGCAGATTCATCGAAGAGATCGGTACTTACAATCCGATGACAGAGCCTGCAGAGATCAACATCGATGCAGAGAAGGCTGCAAAGTGGATTGCTAACGGCGCTCAGCCCACAGACACAGTTAAGGATCTCTTTAAGAAGAACGGCATCATCAAGTAATTACTCGCAAAAAATTACTCAGAGGAGTTAGTTTAAGATGAAAGAGTTATTGACACAGATCGCTCAGGGCCTTGTAAACGATCCCGAAGCTGTTTCAGTTGTTGTTGACGAGCCGGATGAGGATGGCGTAATCGTTTATCATCTTCATGTTGCTCCCGACGATATGGGACGTGTTATCGGCAAGCAGGGCAGAATTGCAAAGGCTATAAGAATAGTTATGCGTTCAGCGGCAAACCGCAGCGAGCAGAAAATCTCTGTTGAAATTGACTAAGCTAAACGAAGAGGGTCGCTTTTTGCGACCCTTTTTGAAATTCAGGTGATTTTATGATTAAAGAATTTCTTGAAGTAGGACAGATTGTCGGCACTCACGGTGTACGCGGTGAAATGCGTCTTAATCCGTGGGCGGACGGTCCCGAATTTGTGAAACAATTCAAAACTTTTTACTATGATAATAGTGGGTCGAAAAGCGTGAAAGTAATTTCCGCAAGACCTCACGGTAATGTTGCAATCGTTAAGCTTGACGGTATTGATACAGTTGAAAAAGCTTCTGCGATGCGCAACAAGGTGCTTTATATCAGACGTGCTGATGCTAAAATCAAAGAAGGTTCTTATTTCATTTCTGAGCTTATCGGCTGTGATGTTTTTGATGCAGAAGACGGTAATATCTGCTACGGTGTACTTTCGGATGTAAGCGAAACAGGTGCAAACGATGTGTGGCATATTAAAAAGGACGGCGAGGAGTATCTTATTCCTGCAATTCCGAGTGTGGTTATCAACGTTGATGTTGCATCAAACAGAGTGGAAATAAAGCCTTTGAGAGGAATTTTTGACGATGAGAATTGACATAATGACGCTTTTTCCCGAAATGTGTGAACGGGTGCTCAGCGAAAGCATAATCGGTCGCTCACGCGAAGGCGGACTTGTTGAAATAAATTGTGTTAATATAAGAGATTATTCAAAAGATAAGCACCGCAGAGTTGACGATGCAACCTACGGCGGTGGTCTCGGTATGCTTATGCAGGTTGACCCTATCTACGATTGTTTCTGTGATTTGGAAGAGAAAATCGGTTCAAGACCGCATCTCATCTATATGTCACCGCAGGGCAAAACTCTTACTCAGGAAAGAGTAAAAGAACTTTCACAGATGGACAATATTGCAATTCTTTGCGGTCATTACGAGGGCGTTGACGAAAGAGTCATAGAAGAGATTGTTGATGAGGAAATCTCAATCGGTGACTATGTTCTTACGGGTGGTGAGCTTCCTGCACTTGTTCTTGCGGACAGCATTTCAAGAATGCTTCCGGGTGTGCTTGCAGAGGATGCTGCATTTGAAGAGGAAAGCCATTACAACTCTCTTCTTGAGTACCCGCAGTATACACGACCTTACGAATGGCACGGCAAGAAGGTCCCCGATGTGCTTATTTCCGGTCACCATGCCAATATAAACAAATGGCGCAGAGAGCAGTCTTTGATGCGAACATATTACAGGCGTCCTGACCTGCTTGAAACAGCAGAATTAGACAAAAAAGACAAACAATTTTTGGAAAATCTTAAAAATTGCGAAGAAAAATAGTCATAGTGCATTAAAATATTTTATAAGCATAGTTATTATGCACAAACAAAGGGTTTATAAAATCTTAACATTTGGAGTACAATACGAATTATTTTTAAAGTGAATTTTATTTGTTGACGATGAAAAGTTTTGTGATATAATAATTAACAAGTAGTAAGCTGGTAGATAAGCATTGCTTTGAATTTATTTGAATTGGGAGATATAGGTTATGTTTGAGAAAGAAGTTACAGTACAGAATCAGGTTGGCTTGAGCGCACGTCCGGCTACATTCTTTATTCAGAAGGCAAATTGCTTCAAATCATCAATCTGGATTGAGAAGGAAGAACGTCGTGCTAATGCTAAGAGTTTGCTTGGCGTACTTTCATTGGGTATTGACGGTGGCACAACTGTTAAGGTTATCGCTGCAGGTCCCGATGAGGAGCAGGCTGTTGAAGAACTTGTTAAGCTTGTAAATTCAGGTTTTGCTGTATAATTATATTTTGATTTAAAGAGGTTGCCTGAATACGGCAACCTTTTTTTGTTTATATCAGTATTTTAAACGGAGGTGAGTGTTATGCAGATTCAGGAGTTAAGAAAAAAGGCGATGTCCTTGCCCAAAACTCCGGGTGTTTACCTTATGAAAAACGAAAAGGGTACGATTATATATGTCGGCAAGGCGAAGGCACTTAAAAACCGTGTCAGCCAGTATTTCGGTTCGCAGAACACTCATTCTGTAAAGGTAAGAAAAATGGTCGAAAACGTTTTCGATTTTGACTATATTCTTACAGATAACGAATTCGAAGCACTCGTGCTTGAATGTTCATTAATTAAGCAGTATACCCCGAAATACAACATTCTTTTAAAGGATGACAAGGGTTATTCATATATCAGGGTTACGAAGGGCGAATGGCCGAAAATTACAGCTGTTCTGCAGAAGGGCAAGGACGATGCACGTTACATCGGACCTTATACGAGTTCGTTCAGCGTAAACTCATCTGTTGACGAAGCACTTAAAATTTTTATGCTTCCGAGATGCAACAAAAGCTTTCCGCGTGAAATAGGAAAGGGCAGACCGTGTCTTAATTATTTCATAAAGCAGTGTTCAGCTCCGTGTGCGGGTAAAATCACACGCGCGGAATACAACGAAGCTGTTGATGCAGCTGTCAAATTCCTTCAGGGTGATAGCGCGAAAATCGTTTCAGAACTGACGGCTGAAATGGAAGAAGCGGCTGAAAATCTTGAGTTTGAAAAAGCTGCAAGACTTCGTGACAGAATAAATTCAATTAAAAAAATCAAAGAAAAGCAAAAGGTTGCAGGCTCAGACGTCAAGGAGCAGGACGTTTTTGCAATCGCTCAGGCAGAGGATAAATTCTGCCTTTCCGTGCTTCGGTTCTTTGACGGCAGACTGCGTGACAACGAATGGTTTATATTTGACGAAATGAATTCTCTTCCTGAGATGAGAAGCGAGCTTATAACCCGTTTTTATTCGATGGGACGAACAGTTCCTAAAAGAGTTACCGTCGACGGTGAATTAAGTGATGCCGAATTGCTTACACAGTGGCTTTCCGAAGTTGCTGGACGTAAGGTGGAAATCCACATTCCGCAACGTGGCAGACAGCTTGAGCTTGTTGCAATGTGCCGTAACAACGCATCACAGAAGCTTGCACTTTCAATGGGCAGAAACGGCAAAGCAACAGCAGCTCTTGATGAACTTTCAAGGCTTCTTAATCTGCCGAAGCCACCCGTATTTATCGAGTCTTACGATATTTCCCACACGGCAGGCAGTGATAATGTTGCAGGTATGGTAGTTTTCAAAAACGGATTACCTTATAAAAAGAATTACCGTCGATTTTCAATCAAGGGCTTTGACGGTCAGGACGACTACGCTTCAATGGCAGAGGTAATATCGCGTCGCCTTAACCGATATATGGAAGAAAAAGATACGGAAGAAGGTTTCGGTATTTTGCCCGACCTTATTCTCCTTGACGGTGGTATGGGTCAGGTAAATGCAGTTTTGCCGATTATAAAAGCATTCGGATTTGACATACCTGTTTACGGCATGGTCAAGGATAACAAGCACCGTACGAGAGCGATTGCTTTTGACGGTGGTGAAATTGCAATCAACTCAAAACGTCAGGCTTTTACGCTGATTTCAACTATTCAGGAAGAGGTACACCGTTATTCTGTTGCATACCATCATTCGAAACATAAAAAGTCAATGTTTAATGCAACTCTTACCAAAATTGAAGGTGTCGGTGAGAAAAAGAGCAAGGCTCTGCTTAAGCATTTCAAAACAGTTTCTGCAATTAAAGAGGCAAGCGTTGACGAGCTTTGCAAAGCAGAGGGTATAAACCGTTCAACTGCGGAAAAAGTTTATAATTATTTCAGAAAAGATATTGACAACACACCCGAAAAAATGGGATAATAAAATGTAAAATAATATGATGGGAGCTTGTACTGTGCGAGTAATAACAGGTTCAGCAAGAGGTCGCGTTCTTAAAACTCTTGAGGGTGAAGATGTACGTCCGACCACAGACAGAGTAAAAGAAGCGATATTCAGCATAATACAGTTCGAAATCGAAGGTAGGGAAGTCCTTGACCTTTTTGCAGGTTCGGGACAGCTTGGAATCGAAGCTTTAAGCAGAGGTGCGGCTTATTCAACTTTTGTTGATCTTAATAAGGATGCAGTCAGCGTTATCAAGTCCAACCTCCTTGCAACAGGTTTGCATAGGAATTCTGCAGTATTGCAGTCTGATGCCTTCGCATTTCTCAGAAACAGCAAGAAAAAATTTGATATAGTTTTTATGGATCCACCGTATTCAAAGGGACTTTTGCAGAAAGCTCTTCCGTTGGTTGCCGATGTTATGAACGACGGCGGAGTGATTATTTGCGAGCATCCCTACGGTGAAGAAATGCCGCAGAATGTCGGAAGGTTTTCAATTTACCGTGAGTATAAATACAGTAAGCTTGCTCTCACTGTTTACAGACTTGATGAAGGAGTGGATACTGAATGAAAATTGCTATCTACCCCGGCAGCTTTGACCCGATAACAAACGGTCACCTCAGCGTGATCCGACGTGCGGCAAAGCTTTTTGACGAAGTGCTCGTAGTGGTTATGATTAACCATAAAAAGCCTGTCGGATGCTTCAGTTACGAAGAAAGAATGGAGCTTATCAAACGTTGCACAAAGGATATTCCGAATGTCAAGGTTGATTATTACGCAGGCTTGCTTGCAGACTATGCAAGAGAAAAGGATGCAACCGCAATTGTAAAGGGTCTGCGTGCCGTTTCTGACTTTGAGCATGAATTTCAGCAAGCACTTACAAATAAGGAGCTTAATCCTGATGTTGAAACAGTCTTTGTAACGGCAGGTGCTGATTATATGTATCTTTCGTCAAGCATAGTAAAGCAGGTTTGTCAGTTTGGCGGAGATGTTTCAAAGTTTGTACCTCCTGAGGTATATGAAGATATTGTTAAAGGCATAAAAAAGAAAGGATGAACTTAAAATGAACGTACAGGCATTACTTGATAAAATTGAAGATACCATCGAAACCGGCAGTAAGCTTCCTCTTTCAGGCGGCAAAATTGCAGTTAATCCCGAAGTAATCAAGCAGTGTGTTGAGGATATCCGTTATGACCTTCCGATCGAAATCGAGAAGGCTCAGGAAGTTGTTGCTCATCACAACAACCTTATTGCAAAAGCTAATAACGAGGCTTCTTCAATCGTTTCATCTGCACAGACAGAGGCTGACGGTCTTATTGCTGATGCGAAGGAAAAGGCAGCTTCAATTGCTGCAACTGCTGAGTCAAACGCTAACGCTACAATCGAAGCAGCTTCAGAGCAGGCTCGTCAGATGGTAGAAAATTCTGAAATTGCACGTCTTTCACACGAGTATTCTGACCGTGTAAGAGCTCAGGCGGCAGCTGAGGCTGAAAAAATCCTTAAGGATGCACAGATCAGTGCTGAAGCAATCCTTCTTGATGCTAACAATCAGGCAACAGAAATGAAGACAAAGGCTGAAAAGTGGTCTAATGAAATCCGTGCAGGTGCTGCAGAGTTTGTTGAAGACATTATGAGAAACAGCGATGAAGTTCTTTCTTCAAATATCGCTGAAATCCGTAAGGCACGTCAGAGTCTTTTTGGTGGTAACAGATAATTAATATATCATAATACGGGCGGTCATTTTCCGCCCTATTTTTTTGGAGCAGGTTTATTATGAAAAAACAGTGTGATTGTTGTTATAAACGTTTTGAAGTGGTACGTGATACAAGTGTGCCGATTTCAACGGATTTGTCTGCACCGATGGATCATATCTACTGCCCGTGGTGCGGAGCTGAAAACGGAGCTGTTGAAAAAGGCTCTTTGATAAGAACTCAGCGTTGCAACGCTGAATGTGAGTTCTGATTTTTTAATGGAGATGTTGACAATGTGTCAGAATTTGGTTGATTTTTTAAAGGATAAAAACATTGTTATTCTCGGCTTCGGCAGGGAAGGTGTTTCAACTTATAACTATATAAGAAAGTATTTTCCTGAAAAAACGATTGCAATCGCGGACAAAAAGGAAATCGAGCTTGATGATGAAAATGTTACCCTTCTTACGGGTGACGGATATATGGAGCATGTTTTTGACTACGAGCTTGTAATCAAGACTCCGGGTGTACCGATTGTGAATATAGCTGTGCCCGAAAATGTCCTTATAACCTGTCAGGTGGATTTGTTTTTGCAGTATGCACCGTGCAAGAAAATCGGTATTACAGGCACAAAAGGCAAAACAACAACTTCAACACTTATATATAACCTTGTAAGTGAAGCAGGTAACGACGCTTACCTCGTCGGCAATATAGGTGTGCCTGTTTTCGATATTATTGACGAGTGCGAGGGTAAGGTTGCGGTTATCGAAATGTCCTGCCATCAGCTTGAATTCTGCCGAACATCACCCGATGTAGCTGTTTTCACTAATATTTACGAAGAGCATCTTGATCATTACGACGGATACAAAGGCTACATCAATGCGAAACTCAACATCGTAAGTCATCAGACGAGCGACAATTATCTTATATACAACGCTGACCAGAATGTTGAAGGTCTTATTGATTTTCAACAGTATGCAAGCAAAAAAACAGCTGTCAGCGCAGAACCGAAAAATGATTATCAGAAGAGTCTTACCTCGCTTAATGACAGACTTGTCGGCAAGCATTGCCATCAGGACATCTTCTTTGCTGAAGCTGTTGCAAGGCTTTTCGGTGCAGACGATGAGTCTATAATCCGCGGAGTTGAAAAGTTTGTCGGTATTCCGCACAGAATGGAGCCTGTAGGAGTTTTCAAAGGTATTTCTTTCTATAATGACAGTATCGCTACTATTCCGCACGCAGTTGAATGTGCGGTTGATGCACTCGGTAATATTGAAACTCTTATTTTTGGCGGACTTGACAGAGGTATTAACTACGACGATTTCATCACCTATCTTGATGAATGTTCAATAACAAACATCATCGGAATGCCTGAAACGGGAACGAAAATCTGTAATGCTCTTATTGAAAGAGGTTCAAAGAAAAATGTTGTTCCGGTTGAAACAATGGAGGAGGCTGTCGCGGCAGCATATAAGTATACCTCGGAGGGTAAAATCTGCCTTCTTTCTCCTGCGGCACCGAGCTATAATGTTTACAGAAACTTCGAATATAAGGGTAATCACTATAAAGAAGTAGTAAAAAATTTAGGTGAATAAATCGATTTTAAACGAATTTTTGCATTTGATTATAGACATTATTGAAAAATGATGTTACAATTAATTGATTATGTATATAAAAGGAGGAAGTGCGTTGAAAAATTGTCTTATCCTTTTGACAAACTCATATCCGTACTCCTCTGAAGAGGCTTTCCTTGAGCCTGAAATGCCGTATCTTGCAAAAGAATTTGATAAAATTATTATTCTTGCAATCGGACTTGGTAAGGATGCAGAAAAAACAAGGGAAACTCCCGAAAATTCAGATTGCTACAACATTGGTAAGACATCAAAGCGTGTCAGCCGTATAATGTCACTTTTAACGGGTGCTGTGAATTCTGTTCTGCCTTCAGATACTCCGAAGGATGCTGAAGCGAAAAGTAACTTCAGAAAGCGTGTTTTTTGTGAATATTTCTATGCACGCGGTGAACGTGAGTTTTCACTGTGTAAGGACATACTTGAAAAATATGATTTTTCAGAATATGACAGCGTAACGGTTTACAGTTATTGGTTTTTCGTTACGGCACTTGTCGGAAGCAAAGTCTGCGAATGGATTTCTCCGAAATGTAAAAAAGTTAAGTTTGTTTCACGTGCACACGGTTACGATGTTTATAGGTATGCAAACTCACTCGGATATCTTCCTCTTCGTGAGTATCTGCTTGAAAAGGTGGATTCTGTTCATCCTTGTTCAATCAACGGGGCAAGATATATTGCTGAACAGTTTCCGAAATTCAGTGATAAAATAAGCACGCGTTATCTTGGTACAGATGATGACGGAATTTCGGAAATAAGTGATGATTGTTTCCACATTGTTTCATGCTCGCGATTGGTTGATCTTAAGCGTGTTGATAGAATTGCATCTTCACTTTCATTGCTTGAAGGTGAAGGAAAAATACGCTGGACTCATATAGGTGATGGCGGAACAATGCAGAAAATCAGGGTTTTCTGTGACGAAAAGCTCGGTTTTATGGAAGTCAACCTTAAGGGTTGGGTTTCAAATCAACAGGTTAAAGAGTTTTATCGTAATGAAAAGGTTGATCTGTTTGTTAATGTCAGTACGACAGAAGGCTTGCCGGTTTCTATGATGGAGGCTCTTTCGTTCTCGATTCCTGTTATTGCGACGGATGTAGGCGGAGTCAGCGAAATTGTCAAAGACGGATATAACGGATTGTTGATTTCGTCTGATTTTACAGATGAAGAGTTAGTAATAAAGATTAAAGAGATAATAAATTCCACACAGGAAGAAAAAATAAAAATGCGCAGAAATGCCCGTGACTTCTGGGAAGAGAATTTTGATGCGCAAAAGAATTTTTCACAGTTTGCAAAAGAAATTTCGGGTAAGAGCTGAGAATGGTAGCTGTTAATTATTTGGTTACTCAGAATTAAGGGGTGCTTATGGTATCTTTTAAAAACGGTGTTCTCAAAATTCAACGGGGAGAAGAAAACACCGCACGAACAATTTATGAAATATGTTTTTTGGTGAATACAGTTACACTTTTTGCGTTCAATGACGTTAAGTTTATCGGTACAGCCACAGGCTTGATGATGCTGTTTTCATCAATGCTTCTGTGGATTGGCCGAAGAGCGGAGAGAGTTATTGTACCATACAATATGGTATGGTATGCGTTATTTACGGCTTACGCGGCACTATCGGGTATTTGGTCAGTATATTTGAATACGATTATGGCTTCGTACTTATTACGTATGGTTGTCATTCTTGCGATGTTGACGTCCATTGCGATTTACGTGGATAAACGGGCGGATCTGGAAAGACTAATCAAACTGTATATTTTCTCAGTATTAGTGATTGTTCTTTTGGAATTTTCATCGGTTCCTTTTTCGGAATGGTCGGATGGTTCGATGGGGTCTCACTTCAGTGGCTCAAATCCAAATGGTGTTGCTTTTATCGTATGGAGTGCCGAGTTGATGGCTTTTTATGAGTTTTATTCAAAAGGTAACAAAAAATATGCACTGTTGGTTGTTTTGTTCCTTGTGTTTGTAATTCTTTCAAGTTCACGAAAAATGACGTTTTCTGCACTTGCTGGACCAATTTTGATTGTTTTGTTTTCAGTTTATAAAAAGAATTACTTTTTCAATATTTTAATAGTCGTTGTTTTGGCAGTATTAACCTTTTCGTTTATAATGACTGATGAAAATGCTTATAATGCAATTGGTAAACGTTTTGCATCAATGTTTTCGTTTTGGTTTGAAGGTCGTAGTCAAACAGTTGACAATAGCTTATATGTAAGGTCATATTATATCGAATTGGCAAAACGAATGTTTGCAGAATCACCATTGTTAGGAAAAGGAATGGGTAACTTTTCTAAAATTATTAATCAGGTTTATATGCTTGAAGAAGCCTATAGCCATAATAATTTTTGGCAGATACTAAGCGAATTCGGCTTGATTGGCTTTGTAATGTACTATTCAATGTATTTTGTTATGCTTGTAAGACTTGCTAAAGGCGTGTTTATAAAAAAGGATAGTCTCAGTATACTTTTTATGACGTTAATGATAATGTTTCTTGTTATTGAAACAGGTCTGGTTACTTATTATTCGAAGATGCCACAGGTTGTTATGGCTATTGCTTATACCGCAACGTATGTAAGTAAAGAGAATGAACAGAAATATAAATATATTGAAGATAACAGAATGGAGGAATCGCTTTGAGTAATTATGAAAGCCCTAATAAACAGAAGGGCGTGGAACTTAATATTGTTGGATATTTGATTGAACTTTCGAAGAAATGGTGGTTAATTGCAATCATTGTAATTGTTTTTGGATTACTTGGAGGTATTGTGGGTGAGGTGACAAGTAAAGAAGTATATAAGTCTGAGGTTGCTTTTATTGTTAACACTCTTGCCGAAAATGAAGTCGTTGAAAATTCAGCGCTTACAGCCCAAATCAATATCTCAAACACGTTTAAGTATATTCTTTCTGGTCGAGTTCTCAAAGAGGCTGTAAAGGAAAAATGTCCAGGCAATCTTTCCTACGGTCTTATTGATAGCAGTATCAGGGTTGATACGGTTTATGCAACAAATGCAATTGAGCTTACGGTTACAACTGAAGATCCACAGTTGTCATATAATATTGCAAAGGCTGTTGTGGATGTTTACGCAGATGTTGTTGAGACGATTTATCCGAATGCTCAATTGAATGTTTGTGAAACTCCGGTACTTGCTAAGAACCCTGAAGAGAATCGTTCAAATGCAGTTGTTGCGGTTATATGTGCAGCGGTGGCTGTGGTTGTTTATTGCGTGTTTGTTTTTATTATGTTCATTATAAAAGACACTATAAAGACTTCAAAAGAACTCAGTGAAAGAACAAATATTCCAGTACTTGGTTCTGTTCAGCTCGTTTCTAATAAGAATAAAGCGAGTAAAGGGTTGCTTGTTGCGGACAGGCGTACGGGCTTTTCGTTTATTGAAACCTACAAGGCAATTCGTACAAAGATTGAAAACAACTCAGCAAAAACCGGTAACAAGGTTTATCTTGTTACAAGTGCTTGTGAAAATGAAGGTAAGACAACTGTTTCTGCCAATATTGCACTTTCTCTTGCTGAAAACGGAAAGTCAGTTCTTCTTATTGATGCTGACCTCAGAAAGCCGTCAATTACAAAAATTCTTTCTCTTCCCGAAACAGGTGAAGGTTTTGCAAATGTAATCAAGCAGGAGACTTCGATTACAGACGCAATCAAACTTATCAAAACGTTCAATCTTTATGTTCTTGCAGATACTAAAGCGGTTTCCAATCCTTCAGAGCTTCTTTCAAGAAAAGTTACCGAAGAGATTATTAACGGTATCCGTGATGAGTTCGACTTTATAATCATCGATACAGCACCTGCAAGTGTCGTTACGGATGCTTCAATCATCGCAGGTTTTGCCGATGCTGCAATTATTGTTGTACGTGAGGATTTTTCTCCGTATTCAAGAGTTCGTATGTCTATTGAAGATATTGACTCGAATGGTGCGGAAATCGTTGGTTGTATTTTCAATGCCGAAACTGAAACAACAATCAAAGCCGGTAAATACGGTAAATATGGCAGATATGGCGGCAAATACGGTAGATACGGCAAATATGGTAGATACGGTAAATACGGGTCTTACGGTAGCTACGGTTACGGTTACGGTGCCACACCGAAGAAATAATAACAATAAAAACCTCTTTCGCATAGTATGTAAGCGAAGGAGGTTTTTTTATGCATAATTTTGAAGATATGATTGAAAAATATAAGCGCGATTTGCTCGAGTTTTCAAAACAGAATATGGTACATACGGATGCCTATGAGGAACCGCAGCGGTCTACTTTGGATGTAATGGCACAGCCTGTTTCACCGAGTCAACCAGATGAAGCGAACGCACCGGAAGCTGTAATAACGGGACGTGTTCCTTTTGCTGATTACGATGAGTTTCTTGCAAATAACCGTTCGGAGGGATTTTTACGTGTTCAGGTTTTTGCCGCCAACGGAAGCTTTCCTGTACCAAATGCAACGGTACGTGTTTATGTTCAGCTTGATGACGGTGAACGGGAGGCTTTCAGTGGAATAACAGACATTGATGGTATAGCGGACGGGATAAGACTTCCTGCTCCTGACAGCTCAATTTCTTTTGATGAAAACAGCACGGTTGCTCCGTATGCTGTATATAAACTCAGGGTTGAACGTCAGGGTTATGCTCCCGCATATTTTGAAGGAATCCCAGTTTTTGATTCAGTGAAATCAATTCAGCCTGTGGGATTGGTGCCCCTGAGTGCCGATAGCTCGGACGACCCGACAGTTGTACCGAATGAACCTGAAGCCTTGTTTGGAGGTGAGCGGTGATGGCTGTTGAAGCACCGACAATTCCTGAATTTATAACTGTTCATCTGGGACCACCGTCATCAAACGCAGAAAACATAAGAGTAACTTTTCCAAATTATATAAAGAACGTGGCTTCAAGTGAAATTTATCCTACATGGCCTGAAAATGCAATCCGTGCCAATATATATGCACAGATAAGCTATGCACTTAACAGAGTCTACACAGAATATTACCGTTCACGCGGATATAATTTCGATATTACCAATTCAACTCAATACGATCAGGCGTTTGTAAAGAACAGAGATATTTTTGAAAATATCAGCAGAATAGTTGACGAGATTTTTAACGATTACGTTGTCAAACAAGGTCAGGTACAGCCGTATTTTACCCAATACTGCGCAGGGTCGTGTCCCGGCCTTTCTCAGTGGGGGACAGTTCCTCTTGCTCAGCAGGGTTACACTCCGTACAGAATTTTGCAGAACTATTACGGCAACGATATCAACATCGTACAGAATGCACCGATAAAAAGCAATGTGCCGTCGTATCCGGGTACGGCATTAAGGTTAGGTAGTGTCGGGGAAGAAGTCAGCGATATTCAGCGTCAGCTCAACAGAATCGCACTCAACTACCCGTCAATTCCGAAGATAAGAAATCCGAACGGAATTTTTGAAGAAACAACTCTTGCCGCCGTACGTAAATTCCAAAGTATATTCAATCTTGCTCAGGACGGTATAGTCGGCAAGGAAACCTGGTACAAAATCAAGTATATTTACAACGGAATTAAAGGTCTTTCAGAGCTTTATTCCGAGGGGCTTTCAATAAGCGATACACAGCGACAATTTTCAAAAGTGCTTAAACGCGGCGACAGGGGTGTTCCTGTAAGAACGTTGCAGTACTATCTTGCGTTTCTCGGATTTTTTGACCCGGATCTTCCGCAGATATCCGTCGACGGAATCTTCGGGCAGGAAACCTACGATGCGGTTTTAACTTTTCAAAAGAAAAATAAACTTAAGGTCGACGGTATTGTCGGAAGAAGCACGTGGAATGCAATACAGGACGCTTACGACGACGTTTTAAGGACACTTCCTCCAAGGTATAAGAATTACTCAAATCTGATTTATCCCGGTTATTTCATTACTACAGGAGCTACAGGCGACGTTGTGCGTCAGCTTCAGCGGTATCTCCGTGTTATAGGGCAGAATAATCCGTCTGTGCCTGTAATCAGTGTTGACGGACAGTACGGAAGCCGTACGAAAGCGGCTGTTGAAGCTGTGCAAAGGCTTAACGGACTTGAGCCTACAGGTCAGGTCGGACCGATTACCTGGAATGCAATAATCGACCTTTATCAGGATTACAGTTAGAATAATTTGTAAGTTTCCGAAAACAATATTTTTAAGGAGTGACTTCTTTGAACGAAAAAATATTGTTTTCGGATAATTTCTGTGAAAATGAGAAAATGCTTGACGGCTATTTTCAAGTTGATAAAAACTTTGATGTTGTTAATACACGCTTTCTTGTAGCACAAAGGCAGGCTAAGATTTATTATATAGACGGTTTTGTAAACAATGAAATATCGGAACGTGTTCTTAATTTTATGATGAGCAGAACGGATAAGATTCCCGAGAAAACGACGCCTGAAGAGTTTGTGCAGAGCGTTGTTTCTTATATCGAAATGGATATCAGCACGGATATAAACACAATTTCAAAGGTAATTTATTCAGGTGCGATACTCCTGATAGTGGATGGTTTCCAAACGGCATTTCTTATTAAAACCCGTAATTATCCGCGCCGTTCGGTGCAGGAACCCGATAATGACAAGGTGCTCAGAGGTGCACACGACGGTTTTGTTGAAGCGTTGCTTATAAACACTGCACTCATAAGACGACGAATCCGTGACAGAGATCTGATTATGGAAGTGCACGAGGCAGGCAAACGCTCAAGGACGGATATTGCAATCTGCTACCTTGAAAGTAAGGCGGATACAAAAACAGTAAAAAAACTCAGGGAGAAAATTGCAGAAATTGATGTAAATACCCTGAGTATGAGTCAGGAAAGCCTTATTGAATGTCTTATAAAAAAGCAGGTGTTTAACCCTTTTCCTAAAGTTCGATATACCGAAAGACCTGATTCTGCCGCGGCTTGTATTGCTGAGGGAAGCATAATTGTAATGGTGGACAACTCTCCTGCGGCAATGATTATTCCGACGAGCTTCTTTGAGTTTCTTCAGGATACAAACGATTATTATTTTCCGCCGATTGTCGGAACGTATCTACGTTTCATACGAATGCTGATTTTTGGACTGGCTCTGCTTCTTTCACCGACGTGGTATCTTTTGGTAAGTAATCCGAGCTACATTCCCGAGTGGCTTAGTTTTATAACAGTTAAAGAGTATTATACAATTCCGATTATTGTTCAGCTTCTTATTATTGAAGTTGTAATTGATACTTTAAAGCTTGCTTCGCTTAATACTCCGAATGCGTTGAGTAATTCGTTCAGCGTTATCGGCGCACTTGTGCTCGGTGACCTGGCAGTAACGGCAAAGCTTTTTTCGTCCGAGGTAGTTCTTTTTATGGCTTTCGTTGCGATTGCCAATTTTGCACAGCCGAGCTTCGAGCTTGGTTATGCCTTTAAGCTATCAAGAATATTTATACTGATATTGACAGCGATGTTCAATATCTGGGGATATGTCGCAGGCATTGCGATAGTGTTGATTCAGATGTTTTTTACCAAAACAGTAACGGGTAGGGGATATATGTATCCGCTTATCCCATTCAATGCAAAAACTCTTTCAAGGCTTCTTGTGAGGCATCCGATAAATAAGGACAATACTTGACAAAACCACTTTAATAAGTTAATCTTATTAATGGTGATAAAATGAAGAAAGTATTGTTGAATTGCATATCTCTTGCAGTTGTTTTCTGTATGCTTTTCTCTTTTGCTTCCTGTAAAAAGGAGCCGACAGAGGTGCCGGAGGATGACCTCACAGTTTCAACAAAGGCAACAACCAAGCCTGTTGAAATTATTGATGTGCCTACGGGTGAAGAAGAGCTTACAGAGATGCTGAATGCAGCTGTCGAGTATATAGAGCTTTATTGCTATAATTATACGAAAAACGTAAACTGCAAAGTCAGCGACGTAAGTCTTGGTTCTTTATCAGCGGCATCAAATGCGGCTGAGGCCTTCAAGTCAATATTTGGAGAAAAGAACATCACGATGAATTACAGTTATAATGCTTCAAGAGATGCGTTTTCCGATAATTTCCCGTCAAGCGGTTATACAACTGAGGAAGTACAGTCGGTTTCTGCACAGCAGATTGAAGATAAGATTGTAATAACAGCAACATTCCCGAACGAAACTAACCCGACAGACGATTCAGGTGTTCTTTACAGACTGTGTCCTGATTACCAGAATACAGAAGATATTAAAAAGGCGTTGTCGGAATTCGGTTCGTCTGCAACTTCAACGTCGATCAACGCGTCAGATATAACCATAAAGGCTACTATAAGAGCGCAGGACAGCGGTCTTGAAAAGCTTGAAGTTTCATATACGCAAAGATACACTTTGTCAGGCGTAACTCTTGTAAAGCTTGAAGGCTCAACGGTTACGGGTACGGCAAAAACGACAGTTATTTACTCAGGTATGGATGCATAAAATTTTTAAAAACTATGGAATTTGAAGAAAATGTGTGGTACAATAAAATGTATCAGATTTAAGGAGAATTTTTATGAAAAACAATCCGTGGAAAAAATTTATTATAGTTGTATCGGCACTTTTAATTGTTATTATGGTGTGTGTTACAACAAACCTTATTACAAACTCAATCACAAACAGCCTCAGAATGCAGCCGTTAGGCGGTGTTCAGCAACAGCAGGGTGTTGTTAACGGTGGCGGTTTTGCACAGAATAACGGCGGACAGATGGGAATCACTCCTGATGCTAACGGTTCACTTGGTGGAGATTCGTCACTTGGTGGTAGCAATTCAGCAGATCAGGGCGTAACAGCAGCACCGCAGGGCGGTAATTCCGGCGGTACACAGACTTCATCAAACGACCCGCTTAAGATGAACAAATCACAGCTCATCAGCTATTACAACTCCTGTCTTAAGAAGTCTTATTCACAGAAGATGAATGCGACAAAGGTTGAACAGGTTGATGTAAAAGTTTCAGGCATTGATATCGGCGGTGCGCCCCTCAATGCAGATCAGTTTGCAAACACAATTATTGCTAATAATACAAAGAAAAACGGCGTTGTTCAGACTAAGAGCTTCGTAAACGGTAAAGCAATCGATGACGGTTCTGCTGTTGAAAAGTTTGTTCTTCCTGCAAATCTTTATGATGCTGCAGTTAAAACTATCAATATTCAGAAGAGTGGAGCAGGATATCAGGTTGTTATTGTTCTTAATGCTGAATCTTGTTCACACACCGGAACAGCAAAGTATAACGCTTCTTGTGCATGGCCTCTTGACATTAACGTAATTGATTTCGGTCAGGCTGTTAATATCCAGAGCTGTACATTCAATTATCCGGGAACAAAGCTTACGGCAATGATTGACGGACAGGGCAGAGTAACAGCTGTTAAAACAGAAATGCCGCTTAACGTTACAAATGCAAAAGCAAAGGCAGTCGGTATCAATATCACCGTTGGCTCAATCAGCGGTAAGTGGACCTGTCAGAATGAAATGAAGTTTGCTTCATAATTAAACTAAAACTCAGTTGTGTTGAAAAATGCGACTGAGTTTTTTATTGGTTTTTAAAATTTTAGGTTGACAAGTCAATACTATAGGTTTAAAATATTAAGGCAGAATATTTCTGCAGAATCTGAATTTTTAAAGAGGTGAATTTCTGTGAGTAGCGACGGTAGTTACGGGCAACGATTTTTAGCTTATTTTTCAAATAAATCATTATGTGGCGAAAGAATCGCCGTAGGTGCGTCAGTTTTCACAGATTGACCTGAGTACACCTGCGGGCGGTAGTTTCTGCCGCTGTAAAAGGGGTGTGTTCAAATGGACAGAATGGTTGAAGTCATCAGCAAGATGCTTGCAAGCAACAAGTTTTCGGCAATCAAAGAGATGCTCGGCGAAATGAACGTTGTCGACATCGCTTCCATGATGGAGGAACTTGAAACCGAAGAACAGCAGGTACGCCTGTTCCGTTTGTTGCCGAAGCAGTCATCGGCTGATGTTTTTTCATATCTTGATAACGAAATCAGAGCAAATATTGTTAATGCTATTACGAACAAGGAGCTTTCTTTCCTTATGGAAGATATGTTCCTTGACGATGCGGTTGACTTCCTTGAAGAGGTTCCTGCAAGTGTTGTAACCCGTGTGCTTGCACAGACGGACAGCGACACAAGAAACCTTATCAATAAATTCCTGCAGTATCCTGATAATTCAGCAGGAAGCATTATGACAATCGAAATGGTGTCATTCCCCGAAAACTACACAGTTAAGCAGGCAATTTCACAGATTCGTGCAACGGCTCTTGATAAGGAAACAATTTACACCTGCTACTGTACGGACGGCACACGAAAACTTGTCGGTACCGTTCCTTTAAGACGCCTTATTGTTGCTCCTGAGGACGCAATCGTCAAGGATATTATGTATGACGATGAACAGCTTATTTACGTTAACACAATGGATGACCAGGAAGAGGTTGCTAATATCGCAAAGAAATACGACCTTCTTTCAATTCCCGTTGTTGACAAAGAAAGCAGACTAGTTGGTATTATCACAATCGACGATATCGTTGACGTTATCGAAGATGAGAATACAGAAGACTTTGAAAAGATGGCATCTCTTTTGCCTTCAGAGGATGAATACCTTAAAACAGGCGTATTTGCAATGTTTAAGAACAGAATTCTCTGGCTTCTCGTTCTTATGCTTCTCGCAACATTCACGAGCCAGATAATCGAAGGATTTGAAGGAAAGCTTTCTCTTGTTGTCGGTCTTACAGCGGCGATTCCGATGATTATGGGTACAGGCGGTAACTGCGGTAATCAGACATCTACCCTTATTATCCGTGGTCTTGCACTTGGTGATATTCAGATAAGCGACTATTTCCGTGTTCTTTGGAAGGAAATCCGTGTTGCTGTGCTTTGCGGTATTGTTCTTGCTGTTGCTAATTACGGCAGAATGTGGGTGACGAAGCTTGTAACGGGAAGCGTTATTGAAAGCAATACCTTCATTGTTGTTTCAATCGCAATGGCGTTGGCAGTTATCGTTGCGAAAGCGATCGGTTGTTCACTTCCGATTCTTGCAAAGCTTATGAAGCTTGACCCTGCATTGATGGCAGGTCCTATGATTACAACAATCGTCGATGCACTCACACTCCTCATTTACTTTGCAATCGCAACAGTGTTTATCAATAACGGTCTCATAGCTTGATTAAATAAAACAAAAAAATCTCCGACATTGTCGGAGATTTTTTATTTATGAAGTTTAATTAAAATGCGTTGACGATTTCGAAAATGATTGCCCAAAGCTTTGTTCCCTTGAACCAGCTCATAAACTTATCCTTGAAGGTAGGCTCTTCAGCAACAAATTCAAGCGGTTCTGAACCGTCGTCGATTACGAATGCCTGTGAAAGTGTAAGACCGCCTTCACCGTAAAGCTCAGCTCTTACATACTGGAAGTTTTCTGAACCTTCAATTTCGTCAAGGTTGATTGTAAGATTTTCTGCTGTGATAGGACCTTCCTTGATAACCTTACCGTTAGCAATCCACTGGATTCTGTTGCTGTCTGTTGCACCGACTGTGATTGTGTGATTGTTAACTGCAACGTTTGTAAACATCGGGTAGGGAAGACCTGTGTTCATTACGTCGATTTCTTCATCGGGACCGATCCACTCGTTAGGACGGATTTTTCTTGTAACCATAAAGAAAGCACCGTTCTGCATTGTCTTCTTAACGTTTTCAACTGTGTTTTCTTCCATCATAAATACGCTGAAAGAAGAGTCAACTGTTGATGTCCAGTGAGCGTCTGTGTTACTGTAACCGATAACGTTCTTGCCGTAGGGGAGACAGTACATAAGAAGGTTATCCCAAAGGATTCTGTCGTAACCTGTTGTGCCGTTTCTCTCGTTAAATACTTCCATACCAACGCATGAATCGTACTTGAGCATAAGATCACCGAAGAACTTGATGCTTTCGGGGTCATTTACAATGTCGGGGTTGTCGTTTGAACGAAGCCAGTCACCGGGATGGTTGATGTGAGAAATACCGCCGTTTTCTTCGATGAACTTGATAACCTGCTCAAAACCGCGCTCGTTTTCAGCTCCTGCATAACCACTGCCTGTTGTGCCCTCAAGGAAGAAGCCGTTAACGTGGTTCTTTGTAAGTGAGAAGTGGTTGAATTCGTTACCACCGAGGATGGGAAGAAGACCTTCGCCTCTTACAGTACCGTCATAAAGGGGATATGAACCGTTCTGAATTGCTACATATTCCTCAGTTGTGAGGTGGTCATACGGGTTGCCGATGAGCCACTGATATGTATAAAGGAGTTGGGTATCGGGAGCCTTGTCCCAATCTACACCTGTGATACCGTGGTCTGTGATTGCAAGGAAATCGTAGTCCTGATTGTAATACTCTTTAACCATTACGGGAAGGGTATCCTCGGCATCACTGTAAGTTGTGTGTGAATGAACTGTGCCTTTGTAAGCGTCCCAAGCGTCGTTACCGCTCCAGATAACCTCGCTGTACGGGTTAAGGATTGTGTAATCTGCTGTGTCGGCAGAAACACCGATGATTGCAAACTGCATTGCAATAACTAAGCTGAGAGCAATGCATAATGCTTTTTTGAAAGTTGTCATGGTAATTACCTCCTTCTGTTTTATTTAATTAAAACAGAAAATTTATAAAGTGTCAAGTGATTTTATGATACCTTGAAGTTAAGAACAGCTTTTGAACAGTCATAAACAAGACCGTCAACATAGGCACTTGATTTGCTTGTGATGTCTTCTGATTCGTGGACGCAACACATAAGATGTCCGTTAAGGAAGTCTCGGGTTCTTCTTGATTCAACAGGGATGATAATCTGGCCTGTCGTGCCTTTCTTTGCAGAAGAGCTGACTTTGAACTGAACTGTGATAAGTTCTTCGTTTATGTTCTTTTCGACCTCTGAAGCGAATGATGCATTAGGTGACATTGTGATTCGAAGGAACTGATGGTTATTTTTGAAATCTTTAAGCTTTGCATCGCTGTAATCGGGCCAGCATTTTTCTTTTACTTCCTTTGCAATACCGTCCCAGTCACGGAATGTGCAGTATGTTTTGCCTGCGCTCTGGTAAAGTCTGCCGCTTGTGTTGAACTGAGCCGACGGAGCGGAGGAGAAGATGTTTTTGTTATAATAAATCTGTGCACTTGTGGGACCTGTATAGTAGTTATTTGCAAGTGAAAGAGTTACGGCAACCGTCTGACCGGCTTTAACAGGGATAGTGTCTGATGAAGTGTAGGTTTTGTCGTCAATCTTTGCTGTGAGCGTGAAAGCTGCTTTATACTTTGCATCGGAAATAAGTCCTACGCTGATCTGAAGAATTGTAAGCGCATCCGATGAATTGACTTTTCCGTCACCGTTAAGATCTGCAGCAGACTTATCGATTTCTTTGATTATGCCTACAGAATACTGAAGGACAAGGAGAGCGTCAGATGAATTAACTTTTCCGTCACTGTTAACATCACCGCGCTGTGCTGCCAAAGCCGTTACACATGCTGAAAAAGCCAGAACGGCTGCAAGGAATAAAGAGAGAATACGTTTCATAAAGGTCATCCTTTCTGTTAAATAAAAGCTGAAAGTATAAGTCCGATTAAAGTTGAAGCACCGATTGCTCCGGCTGTTATGTAAAGCAGATTTTTGCGAAGAGTTTTGTCTGCCTTTGTTGTAATATCGGAAGATGTGTCGATAGCGGATAATTTTTCGTAGTTATAAAGAATCATCATTGCTTTATCGATACAGTTAAGAATGAAATCTTCATCCGATTCGTTCTCAAGTGCAAAGAACGTGAACGTGTTTGTTCCCGATTCATCTGCAATTGCAACCTTAAGAAATTTTTCTCCTGTTTCGCTGTTGATACTGATATCAGAAAAAACAGCTGTGAAAGTGGAGAATTGCTCGCTTTTAAGATCTCTTGCTATGGTAACAAGATTTTCAAGCACGTCATCGCAGTAAGGTCTTTCAGCCTTGAAAGAAAAACAATGTGCGGAAGATATGCCCGAAGTGATGCTTTCGATAGTATCTGTTACATCTGAAGCGGCAAAAGTGATTTTAACCGAATCCTCGTCAAGCTTGTCTGCAGTTCTTTTGATAATTGCTCTGTGTCTTGCATTAAGACCTGCCTTGGCAACATCGCTTTCACAAATTGAAGCAAAGAAATCGTAAAGCGATCCGAAAACAACTTCGTCTGCACGAGGTGCTTCAACGGGAAGGTAAATAATATGCTGTGAGCCTGAAGATAAAGCGAAACCGCAGTTGAACATATCTTCTGTCGGCATAATAACAGAACCCTGAGGGAAAGCTGAGTTTGAGTTAAGAGTCTGTTGGCTGATTTTTCCGGATTCACATAACGGCTTCAATGAATTGAAAACAGCAGTGCTTTTCATAATTTTCAAACCGAGTGCCTGCGCGAGTAATTTCTTTGTAGCGTTGTACATATTGTTCTGTACAGCGATTATTACAATGTCTGCAGCACGAAGGCTCTGTGCTGCAGCAAGAAGCATTCGCTTTTGTGAAGTGAACGGGGTGAATTCTTCGCATTCAGGAAAAAAGTTTCTGACACATTTTAAAATGTGCTTCTTACCTGTTTCGGTTTGCGGAACTTCCTGTTTGCAGAGAGAAAAAAGTTTTATATCCATTGGTGCACCTCTTAGTCAAGTGTAAATTTTTTAGCGTTTTTGAAAGGATTGCTTTTTCCCTTGACATTGTACCATGCCTGTGGGAAACGCTGATTTTCGTTTTTGACGGCTTTTGATGTGTCAACCTCTGCACTTTCTCCGTCACGGACAAGTCTTGCCATAACAACGAAACGTGCATCCTCAAAAACTGTATCGCAGGTCGAAATTGTAAGAATCTTATCGCCGGGAACAATATCGACAGCTTCGTTTGTGTAATACGAACGTGATTTTACTTCATCAATAAATTCAAGGAACTTTTCATCGGAGGAGAAATTCGGTGTGATATACGGGAACTGGTATCCGTTATCCTGTGCTGACTTACCGTTTGAAATGAAAGCGGCAAAAATTTTCCATTCTGTGTTCCTGTGTATTGTATCAAACTTGATTGTAGGAAAGTTTCTGTAGTTTTCAATGTCGGAGTAAAGGCTCAATGCACCAAGCTGAGAGCCGTCTCTCATATTGTGTCCGTAGATGATGGTGTTTGTGTCAAGATTCGTTATGTTGTTACGGTAGTCAACAAAAAGCGTACCGTATCTTGTATTTTCACCTTTGAATCCGGTGTTCAGGTATTTGTAGTTGTCGTCACCCTGAACAACGTTGATGCCGGATTCGCCTGTTGCGTCGATTATGAGCTTACCAACGAAGTCTCCGTTCATTTTAAGGAGTGCACTGTACTTGTCCTGAATAACATCTCCGGTATCTTCATCGACTGTTGTCTCAGTGTTGGAATGGTCAACGTTATCAGTCTCGTTTTGCAGCTGCTTATTTTTCCAATTGTCAATTGCATAGTCGGCAATGTAAACAGTGCATGTGACAAAAACGATCAGCGAAATACCGATGATTACTCTTCTTAACGTGTTTTTTACTGATTTCCCTACCTCTTTTTTCGTGACCAAAATGACAGCCTCCTTTTCTTTATGTTTCCTTCGTCAACAAAAGCGGAGGAAAGTTCCTCGTCGCTATTACGTTTAATTCCGTCATCATCACTTTCGTCAACAAAGATAACTCTTGTATGAGTATCAAAACCGTATCTGTTGTTTATTGTTGGCGGAGGCTCAACAGGTGTTGGCTCCGGTGCGGGTTCCTCGACCTTAGGCTCGGGAGGAAGAGGATTCTTTCTTGGTCTGCCGCGTTTTCTCTTCGGCGGCTCCTCAGGCTTTATTTCGGGAGCCGGTTCTTCCTTGACCTCAGGCTTTGGTTCTTCTTTGATTTCGGCTTTCGGTTTGCTGATGTTTATATCGCTGAAAGAAGCGATGTCTGCATCAAACTCACTTTTTGTTGAATCAAAGACTTGCGAAAGCGGTGAGTTAACGTCCGTGCGGATTTCATCACGCGGATTAACGGGACCGGCAAGATAATCGAATGCTGTGCTTTCCGGACGTTGTTTTTTAACAAGTCCGCTTTTTTTGGCAAGCTCAAAGCCTTCGCTTCGGATTGATTCGTCCTCTTCAGCGGCAGCGTAGCGTGCCTTAAGCCGTTCAAGGTTGCTGGGCTGAATATATTCTACGAGATCGTCATTTTTTGTGAGTTCTTCGGCAATGGCACTTTCGATAACTTCTATTTCATCAGAATTGAATTTTTTGTTTTCTGCCACAGTTGTTCATCCTTTCCTACTGTTGCGTGGGATGCCTTGTTCTCTAAAACATTATAAAGCTTTATTGATATACATTCTGACCATATTAAGTGCGTTTGATGAGTTTACAAATCTGTTGTAGTCGCGGTCCTTACGGCTTGTGTTAAGCTCTTTTACCCAGACATTGTCTTTGTCTGCAAGAGCAATATAGCTTAAACCAACGGGCTTTGATGTGCCGTCGCTGTTGGGACCTGCAATTCCTGTTACGGAAACGGCAATGTCTGCACCGCTGACTGCGAGTGCACCCTTTGCCATCTGTTTTGCGACTTCGGCACTGACAGCACCGTATTCTTTGAGTGCTTCTTCGCTGACACCGAGTATGCGGTGTTTGATTTCGTTTGAGTAGGATATAATTCCGCAATCGAAAACCTTTGATGCACCCGACACGTTTGTGATTCTTTTTCCTATAAGACCGCCTGTGCAGGATTCTGCAGTTGCAATAGTTTTTTTCTGTTCGCTTAAAAGCTTTACAACTAAATTTTCAAGGCTGCCTGAATCCACGCCGTAAACGAAATTGCCAACGCGGCTTTTTATTTCGTTTATAATAGGCTCGCACATTTTATCGGCTTCTTCGGCACTTTTGGCTTTAGCTGTAACTCGCACAAACATCTCGCCTTCTTTTGCATAAGGAGCTACAGTGGGGTTGCTGCCATCTAAAAGGTCGCTTATCATATTTGCTACGGGACCTTCGCCTCTGCCGAAAACGTGTACGTTGTGGGAGACTATTACGTCGCTTGAATCTTTTAATAGATAGGGCACGGCGTAATTTTTAAGCATTGGCTCAAGCTCTGAAGGGGGACCGGGGAACATCATTACAAGTTTACCCTCATCTGTTTCAAAGGCGCAGCCGGGTGCTGTACCGTTATCATTTAAAAGAACGTATGAATTTTCAGGCAGCCAGGCCTGCT
>JAZRNR010000136.1:0-17200 GCA_045648305.1 Acutalibacteraceae bacterium | reverse complement strand
CTTGGGTTCAAACACTCCCGGAGATTTAAAAAAGGTTTCCAATACATCTATTTCACCATTCTGCTGAGAACCTGTTCCGTCGGTATCGTCCTGTGTTCCTATAAGCCACCAGGCTGCGTATCCACCGCCTTTGGTGTCA
The DNA here is from genome assembly GCA_045648305.1 of Acutalibacteraceae bacterium. Taxonomy (GTDB): domain Bacteria; phylum Bacillota; class Clostridia; order Oscillospirales; family Acutalibacteraceae; genus CAG-488. Next base: position 17,061 of record JAZRNR010000136.1, on the reverse strand, counting down.
GGCATTTTCATTCGTATCTCAAAGTAGCCGTACTGTGTGGCATATCCTTCATAAGGCTCAACTTCCATCTGCTGACTGCCACCGGGATGCAGATGATTCTTTTCCCATGTCTGAATACCGTTGGCTATCCATAAAAGATTGTCTGGATCTGTCGAGCCGGGCTGACCGCCGAAATAATCCGGCGAATCCTTTGTGATATACATATTAAGGCAACCGTTCTCAATTTTATACCTTGCAGAGGAGCCTTCTGTGTTGGTGGTACAGTGAGGCAGGTATTGTGGTAGCCAGTATTCTGTATTTAAATTGCCATCATCAAATTCAGTGCTGAAATCAAGCACATACCCTTCTTTTTCAGGAACACTTTCTTCGGCAGATGCTCCTATCGGCAATCCGACCAGCATAGATAAAACAAGCAACAAAACCATACTTTTTCTGAACATAGTTTGTTATCCTTTCGTACAAATTCTTATTTATTGAGATAATTATACCACTTACACAAAACGAAGTGCAACTGTTTTGTTTACTGTGAAAGATGTATGCTTTTAGAAATTATGATATAATGCAATCTGAAATAAACGACTAATCTGAACAGAAGGGGATGAATAACTTAGTGCCATCCGTATGGGTGGCATTTTGTTTTCGGGTGTGCTATAATAATACCTGTAAAACAACAGCAAAGGAGCAACACCATGGATTTTGAAAAACTGATTACGGAGCGTTATTCTGTACGAAGCTTTAAGCAGGAGCATCTTCCGAAAGAGGTAACGGATAAAATCATAAAGGCTGCACACAAAGCACCTACGGGCTGTAACTATCAGCCGCAGAGAATACTTGTTCTCAATACGGATGAGTCAATTGAAAAGCTTAAGGGATGCACCAAATGTCATTTCAATGCACCTGCTGCTATGCTTGTGTGTCATAACAAGGATGAAAGCTGGAAGCGTGCTTATGACGGTGCACTTTCATCATCTGTGGATGCGGCAATAGTTGCTACTTATATAATGCTTGCAGCGCAGAATGAGGGCGTAGGTACCTGCTGGGTTATGCATTTTGATCCCAAGGCAATGCGTGAAACCTTTAACATTCCCGAAAATGTTGAACCAACAGCACTGATTGTGATGGGATATCCGTCTGAGGATGCCAAGCCTATTGACCTTCACTATCAGTTCCGTGATATAAATGAAACTGTTTTTTACGATGAGTTTTAAAATATAGAGAAATTTGTCTGACAACCTTATTTTCTGCTGACGCTGTCGCCGTCGGAAATTTTATAGGGTGAACCGTCACTTTCTCAATTCGGACAAACTTACGTAACCCCACAAACCCATACAAAACAAAGACAAAAGCCAGGGAACACCTAGTGTTTCCTGACTTTGTTTTTTATGGTATGAATAACTATAACGGATTACCTGAAGTGATATTCCGACTTCGTCGGAGTGATATTTTCGCATAGCGAAAGTGATATTAAAACCTTGCGGTTTTAGTGTTATTTTATTCGCAATAAACTCGCGAAGCGAATAACACTGTGCAAAGCACAATAAAACTGCGAAGCAATAAAACTCGCCGCAGAGCGAATAAAACTGAAAACGACAAGTTTCTGTTGAAACCTGTCGTTTTCTTGGTGCGAGAGACGGGACTTGAACCCGTACGGGATTACCACACGCCCCTCAAACGTGCGCGTCTGCCGATTCCGCCACTCTCGCATATTCAGTTATGTCCCTCACGGAACGATTGATATTATATCAAAGTAAAATACATTTGTCAACACTTTTTAGCAATTATTTCGTAAATTTTTACGAAAATTTTAAGGGTTGAAAAACAATTAAATTTTGCCTTTCAACCCCATACTTTATCGCACTCAGGACGCTTTCATCTGCAATCTGAGCCTGTCCGCAATCATAGCAATAAATTCAGAATTTGTCGGTTTTCCTTTAGACGATTGAATTGTATAACCAAAATACGAACCGAGGACATCAACATCTCCCCTGTCCCATGCAACTTCGATTGCGTGACGTATCGCACGTTCAACACGAGAAGATGTTGTTTTATATGTTTTAGCAACCGTCGGATAAAGTAATTTTGTTACCGAACCCATCATCTCAGAATTATTAACAGAAAGAATGATAGCTTCCCTGAGATAAGTGTAACCTTTAATATGAGCAGGTACACCAATCTGATGCATTATTTCAGAAACAATAACTTCAATATCGTTTGTAGGTTTAGCCTGTGTATATCCCCTCATCTTCCAACCTGTTATCTGTGCAATACGCTGCGAAAGGACGTCAACATCAACAGGCTTAAGAAAATAATAATCCGCACCGCTACTGAGAATTTCATTTTCAAAATGAGGATTATCTACGCTCGAAAGAATGACTATCATCGGTTTTTTGATATCTGTCATTTCCTTAATCTGCTTCATAACACCTAGAGCATCAACATGAAGCATAAAAGCATCCATTACTATAACATCAGGCTTTTCAAACCTTAGTCTTGTAAGCACCTGAGATCCGTCCTTATCAACAAGAACTGTATTATATCCGTATGAATTGAGCATTCTCATACAATTCTGGCCGAATTCATTATTTTCTGCAATTAAAACTTTAAGATTTGTTTCCATAAAAACTACCTCCGTGAATTATTTTCACGTTTATATTACCATTTATCGGTAATTCTGTCAATATCTTTTTGACATTTTATGGTATTTTTTTGAAATATAAAAACAACGGCAGACGGATAAAATCCGCCTGCCTCAGCAGTTATGATGCTTTTTTGATCTCAGTCTTTGCTATTTTTTCTGCCGTTCCAATCATATCTTCCGCTAAAATCCCATAGCCTTCGGTACAATCATCAAGAAAAACATGAGTTACTGCACCAACGAGCATTCCGTTCTGAATAATCGGACTTCCCGACATTCCCTGTACAATTCCGCCTGTTTTATCAATCAGGTTTTTATCAGTTATCTTGATTGTCAGGTTGCGTTGATTTCGCGTATCAGATACCAGAACCTTTGTGATTTCAACCTCATAATACTTTGGTCCGTTTTCATCAACAGTGCAGATTATCTGTGCAGTGCCTTCTTTTACCTCTTGCTTTAATGCAACAGGAACGGGTTCTGATGAAACATTCAAATCGTTCATTCTACCGTAAACGCCTGTGTTTCCGTTAACATAAAGTTTGCCGATAACACCCGAAGAAAACACACCGCATAGCTCTCCTGCATTGCCTGTTGTACCCTTATAGCAACCGCTTACAGTTGCCTCAACTGCTTCACCGCCTGAAAGCGGCATTATCTCCCCTGTATCAACATCGCAGACAGCATGACCTAATCCTGCAAAAATACCTGATGTTTGGTCATACCAGGAAATTGTTCCTATACCTGCCGTACTGTCACGAATCCATAATCCGCCTTTATAGGTAGAGTCATCCGACTTCACGGGAGTAAACACAATTTCCTTAATCTGTCCGCCACGTTCAATCTGCATTTTCAAAGGCTTTCCGTTACTGCCTGAAAAAACAGCAGACAATTCCTTGTTGCGGTTCACCGTTACACCGTCAACAGAAATTATCATATCTCCTTCTTTAAGACCCGCAATTTTTCCGGGACTCAGGTTACCCGACGGGGTTGTTACCTCGTCAATGCGGATAACCATTACGCCTTTTGTATACAGGCGTATTCCAAAAACATTACCGCCGGGTACAACATATCTTCTGTGTGTTACGGTAATCTTTGCTTTTTTAACAGGGAAAACATTAAACAGTTTAATCGAGGTGATATATTCCGCTTCATTTTTATCCGGACTTTTTGCTTTTGAATTTACTAACGCCTGACAAACATAAGCTTTTCCTGCGTTATTTAAGTGATCATATTCCGAAACTGTCATAACATCAGGTATTCTGACATAACCGATTAACAAAAGCATCATAACTGCACTTACGGCAAAAAAACAGATCACACTAAAAACCCGAATACATTTGCGCACAAAATCACCTCGGATTTAGTATGACCTGAAAATTTTAAAATATTAAAAGTGCTGTCCCGAAAGACAGCACTTAAAATTAAAAATTATTTTGTAACCGGAAGAGATTCGATCATCGTAATCATATCAAGATAGAAGTTAACAAGAGCATCTCTTGAAACACCGATTCCGATTGCATTTCCGTGGTCACCTGAGCTTACAGGCATAACATTCCAAATACCTGAAGGAATGTTACCGGGATCATAATCTTTATGCGGAGCATTGAACGGATAAAGTGCCGAATGAACACTTACAAGACCGTCATTTGCAAACCACTCTTCGCTCAACTCATAATCTGTAATTTGGTTTTCTTTATAGCAACCAATCATCAGTGAGAATGGCTGAAGCACAGCAAATGTGCCCGGTTTAGGCAGATATGTTCCTGTCAGATCAATTTTTTCAGAAGTATCAAACGCATATGAGAAATAGTATGTTTCATTGTCCATCTCAATATAATCGTTCAATTCAAGCAACGTGTCAGGAGCCATATCATACATAGCGGTATCTTCCCAGTGATTAAGCATAACAACTATAGCTTCCAACATTCTCTGCTCTGTCGGCTTTTCGCCCGGAACATATGTAAGACCGAACTGTTCAAGATGGAAATCAACATAACCGTTTAAAAGTGAACGGCCGAGAACACCTGCATATGTGTACGCAGCAGTTGTCATCAACAAAGAAAGATTCATCTGATCAGCAATATAATACAGTGTTGTACCATTATTAGGTGAGCAGATTGTCACAACAGAGTGGACAAAATCATCCTTTCCGCCTTTGAAAAGAGGCGAACAATCATCAGGAGATGCTGCTATTTCTTCAGCACTTCCCTGAGCAAGCAAAGCCTGAAGAAGACGAACAGTATTTCCGCCAAAGCTGTGACCGATAAGGTTAATTTTGTTTGTGTAACCGTTTTCGTCCTTTTCACCCCAACCTTCAAAAAGAGGCTCGGTGTAAGTTCTTCCGTAACGGCTGTGATTATGCTTTGCAGCGTGAGCAGCACCGTAGTCAACTGTTGTTCCCATTAACTGAGCATAAAGCTCACAAGCTCTGTCCCAGTTACTTGAAAGTGGACCAACAGATGCAGAATAACACTCATAGCCTGCTGCCTCAATCTCCTCAACAAGATTACATGCATTTGCACCCCAGTAAGCAAGATCCTGGTCAATACCTTCATCTTCACCCCAACCAAGGAAGCCGTGAACAAGAACATACGGATATTGTTTTTCGTTTTCGCTCTTTTTCTCGGGCAAAACAAACCCCGGTACAAAAGACACAAATAACATTACAAATGACACCCAGATAGACAATAAAGCTTGCATACTAACACCTCTATTCTTCTATATATGACTTTATTCTAATACAAAAAATCAAACGTGTCAACAATATATTGTAAGAACACGAAACAATTTTACTATATTTTGTTGCTTAAATGTCAAAAATATTCAAATTTGTTTCAGGGTTCACTCTTCTGTTTACTTCACCGTTCAACACAGTTACGTAAATTTCTGCAGTAATACTTATCACAGCATTATTAAGATGTCCGCCAAAGAATTTATAGTTTTCGTCCGATAACGCAATATGCAGATGAAGATAGGGTGTCCCGTCTTTTCTTGTAATATTACCATTGAGTGCAATCATTTCAAACTGCTGATTAAATCTTTTTGGAAAATACCGCTGTTCTTCAAGCGAATAATATCCGACAGTAACATCGTTAACCGCACCAAGTCCCTGTACGGTTGCTGATCTGATATTTTCCTTGTTGCAAAGATCCTCAAGCGAGGACATGATTTCATCACCGACATCAAGTCTTACAACATATACATTATCTATTCTTTTGTACTCCATAATTCACCTCATAAAAAAAGACGGCACAAGGCCGTCTTTTCAACAATTATACGTTTGCTTCAAGATATTCAACTACGTCTTTAACAGTTACAAGAGTAGGAAGAACTCTGTCAGGAATTGAGATTTCATACTTTTCTTCGATAAGGCAAATCATATCGAAAAGTTCAAAAGAGTTAAGACCAAGATCTGAAGTAAGTACATCTTCCGGATTAACTTCAGTGATTCGGCCGTCTGTGTAGTCCTGGAGCATTTCAAGTAAGTCATTTCTGATATCCATAATTATTTTCCTTTCTTATTTAGAGGCAGCAGCTTTTTCTTCATTACGCTTGCGCCAAATTTCATTGTAAATTTCTTCTGTTGCAAGAGAAATCTTCGTTACTGAAAACTCCTTTGCATGAGGATATACATACCATGTATCTTCAATAGTGTTAAGGTCAATACAATCCATTTTCTGACCGAAACGATAATTATACTCAACGTGAACAGCATACTGTCCTGCTGATTCAATCGTCATTTCAAAGGGTTCACCATCATAATCTCTGACGCCCTTAACTCTGAAACCGTTCATGTCGTGAATAACCTTGGCATTACCAAGACGAACATAGCCTTTAGAATTCGGAAGGTCATTGACATGACATTCGCTTTCAAAGTAATAAGTACCTGCAAGAACTTCCTTTTTAACCTGTTCACGTTCCCACTTGTACCAATCACTCGCAAACTTAAACTCAGTTTCGCCCTTATCAGCAACAAGTTCACCGTATTCATTAAGTGTCCAAGACTTTCCGCAGTGTTCACAGAAAATTTTAGTACCCTTTGAATTCATTTTATATTCTGTCATACAGTTCGGGCACTGATAGAGAACCTTATGAAGACCTTCAGCACGTTTTCTGTAAGACATCTTGATTCTGTTCTCACTCTGCCAACGGAAATCATCGTTGTACATAGCCTCACGGCATTTAGCTGTGATTTCGTCGGGAGTCATGGCCTTGATTTCATCAGGAGTAAGAATCTGCTCCATTGTAGTATGAAGACCTGTAATAAATCTCTTCTTATGATCACCCCAGAACGGATCATAAATATGATGTCCTTTACAGTTAAGAACTACAACAGGCACCTTGTGATGCTTGATAAGCTGGCCGATTGCATCGGGAATAACTTCGGTTACACCACAAAGAGAATATCTTGCTTCAGCATAGATTCCGAAAATCTGATTTTCTTTAAGAGCCTGTCTTGCAACTCTCAATAAGCTGATGTCTGCAGTATATTTTCTCTTAGGCACTGTGCCTGCAATACGAAGAAGATGCTCTCTTCCGATATAGTCATCAACTGCAGCCGGATGAATTGCTCTGCACGGAGCTATTGCTGACAACATTGTGTAAAAATCATAAAACGAGTTGTGGTTACACAACATAATATATGGTGGCTTTAAGCCTTCCATTCTTATTCTTTCAACTTTTTCAAGATGATGTGCTCTTCTGATATAACAATACGCCCAAGCGAAAGGCAACAAAAATGCATTCGCCTTTACAACGGGCTTGTTCATGTCAAATTTTTCAGTTGCAGGAGCTCCACCACGAACATATTTGCCATATTTCTTTGACACTAACCCATACACCTCCATTTAAACATTGAAATGATTATATCACACTAAAAAATTTTTATCAACCGAATTTGCAAAAACCTATATAATTTACAAAAATTACATTCGTTCACTATATTCTTTATACAAATTAAAACAAATTCCATGGAAATTGTTTGGTGTCGGGCGAAGATACAAATTCAACCGACTTCCCATTCCAATTAAATGCTATTTCACTTGACCAAAGTGCTACCGTGCAACGATTATCCTTGCTTCCGTACTTTCCGTCGCCTATCAGCGGAAGCTTACGCGAAGCAAACTGAACTCTTATCTGATGTGAGCGACCCGTATACAAAAGAATCTTCAGTAAAGACATATCCTCAGCATATGAAACCAATTCATATTCCAACTTCGCTTTTTTCACACCTTTTCGTTCTCTCTTAACAACGTAGCTTTTATTCTTGGATGAATCTTTAAAAAGTAGATCTTCAAGAATCGCAGAATCAGCCTCAGGTCTTCCCGAAACAACAGCAAGATATTTCTTTTCGAAAGCTCCGTCCTGTATCTGCTTTGAAAGATTCGCTGCGGTTTTCTGATTTTTTGCAAAAACCATTATTCCTCCTACAGCAGTGTCAAGACGATGAACAGGAAAAATCGGTGAAGCTAACTGTTGCGACAAAAGCTTAACCATATCCTGTGCCTTATCATTCTGTGAAGCTATTCCTACAGGTTTTATACAAACAATGAAATCGTTGTTCTCAAATAAAATATCAATCATCGTTGACACACTCTGCAAGACTTTCAGTTATCTTCTTAAGCTTTGCCATTTCCTTTATGAAGGAAATAATCTGCATAGCATTTGCGCCTGACTTCAGTTCCTCACTTGCAGATGACATAAGAACCTTCAAATCTTCCAACCTACTCTTAATTTCATCTTTTTCATCCTGAGGCATAGGGATATCTTTCTTTTTATTTTTAAGAGCTTTATTGAGAATTTTTTCAAGATCTGAAATTTCCTGTGTAAGATCGGATAATTTTTCAAACCCGATTGCTTTTCCCTCTTCATCTCTGATTATCATAATTTTCACCAACCTAAAAAACAAGCACAGAAACGAATCTGTGCTTGTAAAATATTAACTTATTTCTGTTCCTGAAGGAACTTGAAGCTGAGAGCACCTGTCTCTTTGCTGAGCTTTGCAACTTCTGTATTAAGAGCTGCCTTATTATAAACAATTGTCTTAACTTCCTTGCCGTCAGCATCAAGATACATATAGTTCATATATGCACCCTTGAAGTAACCAAGCTTTTCGCGCATCATCTGCATAATGTTCTCCGGCACACCGATATATGCAGCAGCTTCAGCTTCTGTCATGTAATCACTGTTTGCAGCAGCCTCAATCGTTTCATCCTGAGTGTTAACAGCGTTGTTTTTAGCTGTAACAGCATATGTAACGCAAAGTGCAATAACGCAAAGAATTGCAACTACTGAAGAAATAATTGTGTTTTTCATTATTAAAACTCCTTATGTTTAAATTAACGTTAATATAATATCATACTAAACGATATATTTCAATCCGTTTTAAAAATATATTTTGCTGTTTATTCCCAATCCTTCCAGATTTCCGGTTTGTAACCAACAGTTGCTTTTTTACCGTTACGTACAATCGGGGTTTTAAAAAGCGATTGATTTTCAAGAAGCTTTTCTTCAATTGCTTCCTTGCTTGCAAGGTATTTGATAAAGCAATCCTCATAAGCTTTTGATTTTTCGTCAATAAGTTCATCCATACCACCTACAGCATTTTTGATGTTGCGGTACTCCCCTTCACTCATCCCGTATTTCACTAAATCAACAAACTGATACTTGATTCTTCTTTCTTTAAAATATCTTTCTGCTTTCTTGGTGTCAAAGCATTTTGCTTTACCGTAAATCTGAATATTCATATAACCACCCTACTATTTTTATCTTGATTATTATACTTTAAAATGATAATATTGTAAAGACGGAGTGATAAAATGAATATAAATTGTCCCGATTACATCAATACTGCTTTCAGACTGCTTGAACAAAGCGGTTTTAAAGCCTATGCTGTCGGCGGCTGTATACGTGACAGTCTTATGGGTAAAGTCCCTGATGATTGGGATATGACAACTTCGTCAACACCCGAACAGACAATGGAAGTTTTTAAAGATTTCCGGGTTATCCCTACCGGACTCAAGCACGGAACGGTAACTGTTATAATTGACGGCAGTCACATTGAAATAACTACAATGCGTGTTGACGGTGAATATCACGATAACCGCCGACCCGAAAGTGTATGCTTCACAACCGAAATCGAGCAAGATCTGAGCAGACGCGATTTCACCGTCAATGCAATGGCATATAACCACACAGATGGACTTGTTGATATTTTCGGCGGACAGGATGACCTGAAGAAAAAAATTATCCGTTGCGTAGGCAATCCCGACAAAAGATTCAACGAAGACGCTTTAAGAATTATCCGTGCGATACGTTTTGCATCGGTTCTTGATTTTGAAATTGATAAAGATACAGCTGAAAGCATCAGCAAAAATGTTTTGCTTCTTAATAATGTTGCTAAAGAACGAATCCGAGTTGAACTCACAAAGCTTTTATGCGGTACTGCTGTTGAAAGAATTCTGACAGATTATAAGGAAGTTATTTTCAATATCATCCCTGAGCTTCGCATACTTGACGGTTTCAGGCAGGATACACCGTATCATATTTACGATGTATGGACCCATACAGTTAAGGTTGTTGCAAACATCAGAAACTCCCCTGAGCTTCGTGTTGCAGCACTTCTACACGACATTGCAAAACCTGATAGTTTCACAACAGATAAAAACGGGATTGCTCACTTCAAGGGACACCCTGAGCTGAGTGCTGAAAAATCAACAGAAATTCTGAAATCTTTAAGATTTTCAAATTCATTTATCGAAACGGTTTATAACATAATTTTTCTTCACGATATGTACCCTGACGGCAACAAGACAACTGTTGCACGCTTCTGTTCAAAATATTCGCCTGATATTATCAGGCTGACACTTGAGCTGATGCGAGGAGATACAGCAGGTAAAAACCCTGAATTTGCTGCTGAACAGTTAAATTCATATAATCTTGCTGAAACACAAATTGATGAAATAATTGAATCAAAGCTCTGTCTTAAAATATCTGATCTTGATATAAATGGTGAGGATATCAAGGCTGCGGGATTCAGAGGCAAAGAGATAGGTAATGTTCTGAATACCATTTTAGAGCTTGTTATTGAAGAGCAAATCATCAACCAAAAAAAGATTTTACTCAATGCTGCGAGAAAATTAAAAAATAATTAAAAAGTTTTAAAAAAGGGGTTGACAACCCGAAAGGTTTTTGTTATAATTTCATTCGTTCGCTGAGGACAAAAACCGAATATGCGAGAGTGGCGGAATCGGCAGACGCGCACGTTTGAGGGGCGTGTGGTAATCCCGTACGGGTTCAAGTCCCGTCTCTCGCACCAACAAAAGGACACCATACGGTGTCCTTTTTTGTTGGTGTAGGGACTTGAACCCTAAGAGGGTGAGGAACATAAAAAAAACAGTCCGGTGGACTGTTTTTAGTTCCGAAGTCCGAGGCGGGTACTGTTGCGAAGCAACGGTCGCCGAGGATGCAGGATTTGCGAAGCAAAGCCGTGTCCCGTCTCTCGCACCGAGAAAACGACAGGTTTCAACAGAAACTTGTCGTTTTCAGTTTTATTCGCCTTACGGCGAGTTGTATCGCTTCGCAGCTTTATTATGCTTCGCGAATTTATTTATGAGCATCCACACTCAACAAAACCTTTATCAACACCCTAATCAACAACATATATTTCAAGCAAAAACACACCGAACTCTTGCCGAATTCGGTGTGTTTAATTTTAACAGATTAAATTGCAAATTAACTTTAGCAAACCCCAATGTTATCTGCCCAGAAGACCGTCGATTATTTTAACATCAAATCCGTCTTCTCTGAGATCATATAATCTTCCGATGTTACCGAAGAATGCAACAATTTTGCCGATAAATCTTACTAATCTATTAAACAGATTCAGGAAGAACGATGTGTCTTTTTCGTGTCCGCCGTCTTTTGTAGTTTTGGTGATTGTGTAAGAATTGAACGGCTCTTCATCCCCTACCTCATAAGACTCAACTGTGATTGAATCTTCGCTGCAGGTAAGAATGTTATATGTCGGTTCCTGAGTAAGATGTGCAAAACCGATTTCTTCATTAAGACCGATTTCATCATCACCGCGCGGTCTGTTGATTGAACATGAAACCATATAAATTGTTCCGTTCGGGTCAACCATTTCGCTTTCAAGAGGTGCAACGATTTTGTTGTTACGAAGAACATTGGAAACCGTATAATAATGGCTGTGTCCGAGAAGAACAAGGTCAATTCCGAATTCATCGGCAATCGGAGCCCACATCAATCTGAGAAGTTCATTTTCACTTTCACGTGAAGGAATTCGTCCGCTGTAAAGGTCGTGATGTGCCATCATAACCTTCCACTTTACGTCGGGGTTCGATTCAACTGCCTTCTTAACGAACTTATAGTGGTCTGCACCTGAAGCGTTGTTTGAATCCACAACAAGGAAAAGAACATCGCCCTTTACAAACCAATAATCATCACCAATATATGAAGAAACAGCAGCCTTTTCATATTCATTCGGAAGGTTTGTAAAAGTCTTGTATTCCGCACCCTTAAGGTCGTGATTACCGATTGTTGTTGCAACAGAAACTGACTTAAGAAGCGGTGAAGCAGCAAAAGCTTTATATTCACACTCAAGACCGTCAGAAGCCTGGTCACCTGTTGAAAGAAGGAGCGAAATATCGCTTTCCTTTGAAAGTGCATCCTCAAGAGTATTGTTGAGATTGTATGATGTATTCTTCAAAGAGTAAGGATTTTCCTCGCTGTTCTGTGTGATATGAATATCAGTCATATAAACAGCCTTGAATTCATCGTCGGAAGCCGTTTTGAAAGAGTAAACATCGGATTCATAATCACCGCTGATACATTTGTAGTAATAAACAGTGTCTTCTTCAAGCTCCGTAACGGTAACGTGATTTGTGAAATCGCCTTCTGTAGCCTTAACAGAAGTGCCTTCGAACTTTTCAGAATCAGTGAGCAAACCGTTTGTACTTACCACAACACTCGGTGTATTCTGTTCTTCCGTATACCAGGTAAAATTACGCTCCGATTCATCGGAACCGACAAACATAATAAGACCTGCTTCAGCATCAGCTGATGACCAGACAGAGTCCCATGAAGTTTCGCTCATTGCAAAGGTCGGTATAACCGATGTTGCAAGAAGAACAGCTGTTAAAACAAAACATAATAATTTTTTCATTGTTCAACCCTCTTTTTTCTTTTTATGTATTATAATTCTTATTAAAATCAATGTCAATAATTAAAATTCAACTACACAATTTTTTCCTATCTCAAACCGAAGACCTTTTCTTTTAACAAGCTTTCCGTTTGCAGTAACGTTTTCCAAATCAACATTCACGGTATTGGTTTCGCTTCCGTTACCGTCGATTTTTGACGGCATATACGATGTATAGGAAATATTTCTGAATTGCACATTCTCAATTTTAAAGTTTTCTTTTTCTTCATCATAAACTTTAACAAGAATTGCTCTGCCCTCATCACGGAAAATTTCGATATTTTCAAACGTTATTCCGTCAATGCTTCCTTCACATTGCTCAGCAACAACAACGAGCGAACCTATGCGGTCATTGTCCCAGATACCGTCACGGTAAATAACAGCACAATCACGGAATGTTACATCAGAGATACTTTTACACACTTCTCCCGTAACACCGAAGCAACGGGCATATCCGCCCCAGGCAACACAATTCTGAAATGTTACATTTTTAGTACCCATTTTTCCGCCGAGAGCCTTTACCTCGAACTCGTCATCAGCTGTTCGTGCAAAACAATTATCAACAAGCACATTTTCGGAATTGCATATTGCAAAGGCATCACAATTTCCTCTGTATCCGAGAATATCAACATTTTCAATATTAACATTACGGCAACAGTAATTTATCAAAGACCATTCAGGCGCATTGATAATCTTGATATCACTGATACTTACATCCTCACAATCAGTAAAAACCACTCCCCTGCGTTCTCTTCTGTCAAGTCTTGTCATATCGATAACTCCACGACCTGTGAGAGTAATATTTTTGCAGTTGTAGAAGTTTATAAACGGGTATCTTGTAAGACCGATCGCATTATCATTGGAGGCACCCTCTTCAATATATTTCTGCTCATCTTCAAGGCTTGTTATATCATAATGATGGTTTGCAGTGACATATGCACCCTCTTTTAGATAGATAACCTGATTCTCCTTACCTACCATATTGAAATAATCAAGATTATGAACACCTTTTTCAACTACGGTTACATTAGCTTCGCCGTATTTTTCTATATACTCTTTGATTTCAGCTTCCTCATCAACCTTTTCACGGACAAAAAGAGTATAGCCGTAATGTTGCTTTGCACCGTTAAAAAGGAATGTATAAATTCCCGTTTCAGATATTGAAGCAGTCACAACGTCTTTCTTGCATTCCGCTTTAACCCCAAGCTTTTCAGGCAGAACGATAGCATTTCTGAGCTTTACCGTATTACTTTCAAGCTCAATATTGAACGAAAAATCGCTGTCTGTGTCAACATAAACCTCGGAAAAGGAATGTATTGCACCTGTATTTTCAGAACGGTTAAACACCATAGAAGCATAAACCGGAACATCGGTTTCGCCTATGTTTGCCGTGAAATACGGAGAAATAAAAACACCGCCGACATCATCATATCCGCCTGACTGTACATATTCCTCAAGTTCAGCATCGGCACGGTATGTAAATTCTTTCGGTGTAAGACCGGCATCTTCAAGCGAAAAAACAGCTTCTTCAGGATACTGAAGAGATGTAAAATCAAAATTTTCCGTCATTGGTTTTATTTCAGCCGGAACAAAAACCGACGTAAGAAAAACGGAAACTGTTGTGATGATTGTGTATATAAATTTTACAAACCCCTGCATAATATCAACTCCGATGTGTTTTTGATGCATATATTATATCACTCGCCTGAGTATTTGTAAATCGCTGTATTTAAGATTGAAAAAGAACACAGAGTATGATAGAATTAACTAAAAAATTCTCAAGAGGTAGTTTATGAAAATTTTTCTTTTTCAAGGTGACTCGATTACCGATGCAAGCAGAGATGACGACAATGACGACAGCCTTGGCTGTGGCTATGCCTTTTTGCTCGCTTCTGACTTACTTAAAAATAAAAAAGATGAATTTCGTTTCATTAACCGTGGAAACAGCGGTGACAGGATAACCGATGTTTATGTCCGCATAAAAGAAGACATTATAAACCTTAAACCTGATATGATGTCTATTCTTATCGGCGTTAACGATGTTTCGCACGAGCTGACTCAGAACTGCGGAGTAACCCCTGAGAAATTTGAAAAAATTTATTCGATGCTGATTGAAGAAGTAACAGAAGCATTGCCCGAAATAAAGATTTTTATTTTAGAACCGTTTATTATGAAAGGAATTCATACCGAAGCAAGATGGGATGAGTTCAGCTGTGAAATTCATAAAATGGCAAAGGCTTCAGAAAACATTGCCAAAAAATTCAACCTCGACTTCATTCCTCTTCAGAATAAATTCGACGTGGCTGCAGCGGACGGTAACCACCGTTACTGGAGCGTTGACGGAATTCACCCTTCTGCTGCAGGTCATCAGCTTATAAAAGAAGAGCTTCAAAAGGCAATCACTAAAACTCTTGATTCGTGAGGTTAATCTATGAAAAATAAAGCTTCATTGGTTTTTACAGGCGATATCGGCTTTGACAGATATATGTATAAAAAATGGGAAGATGACGAGCTTATTTCCGGGGAAATATTGAAGTTTCTTCACAGTGCAGATCATGTTATAGCGAATGTTGAAGGGCCTGTTGCTCCCGTTGAGCAGAACACAACCAAAGACGGTGTTCAGCAGCTTCTTCATACAATTGACCCTGCTGCTGTAAAAGTGCTTAATAATATGCACGCTGACATATGGAATATCTGCAATAACCATATTATGGATGCAAAGGAATACGGTATCAGCAAAACTCTCGAAATCGCAAAAGAAAACAACGTGCAAACAATCGGAGCAGGAATGAACATCGACGAAGCGAGGAAGCCTGTTATTCTTGACGAAGCAGGCGGAATCGGAATGTTCGGTGTCGGTTATCAGCGTGCATGCAGAAAGGCTGACATTGACAAACCCGGTTGTTACAGTTGGAGCGACCTTGACGCGATTCAGGAAACAATCAACGAAATAAAATCAAAGTGCCGTTGGTGTGTTGTTGTTGCCCACGCAGGCGAAGAATTCACTCCTCTGCCCTCTCCTTATACAAGAGAAAGATATCACAAATACCTCGAAATGGGTGCTGACATTGTTGTATCGCATCATCCACACGTTCCGATGAATTACGAAACTGTTGGTGACAAGATTATCTTCTATTCACTCGGCAACTTCATTTTTGATACAGATTATCAGCGTTCACAGTTCAACACTGAGCTTGGACTTCTTGTTAAACTCAACTTTACTGAAGATGAGTTCACCTGGGAGCCTATGGGGTTAAAAATCGAACGCGGTCCCGAGCATATCATCAAATCTGAGCTTCCGAGGATTTTTGTTGACGTCCAGGAAGATGAATATAAGCTACTTGCTCCCCTTTCTGCTAAAGTCCTTGTTGCTGCAACAAAAAGACAGATGACTTATCTTAATCCTACACGATTTAAAGATGCAACCGAAGAAGAATGGATTGAACACCTCAGAGAACCGCTTCGTACAGGACGTGTGCCGGGTGAAACACTTGATTTTTATATCATATGTCCTTTAGCCGAAGAAGCTGATAAGGGTGAATGGAAAAAGAGTAAGCTTGAAGAAGTGAAAAAATATATGCTTGAGCATTTATGATTTCAAAATTTACTATTGCAATTTAAACCATTGAAGTATATAATTCTATTGTAAATTTCCGAAACGGAGGAATAAGTTATGGATATTATCAAAACAGCTGACAGAATGAAAAATGTTCACTCAGATATCAGAGGTCCTTTGTTTGTTGAAGCAATGGATATGAGAGCAAGAGGAATCGACGTTTTAAGACTCAATACAGGTAACCCTGCTACATTCGGCTTCAAGCTTCCAAAAAGCCTTGAAGACGCTCTTAAGGGCAATGAGCAGAAAGGTGTTGCTTACTGTGACTTCAAGGGTATGCCCGATGCAAGAGAGGCTATCTGCGAATACGAAAAAACTAAAGGCATTGAAGGAATTGTACCTGACGATGTATTCATTGGTAACGGCGTCAGTGAAGTTGTAAACTTTGCACTTATGCCTCTTCTTAATGACGGTGACGAAGTGCTCGTACCCTCACCCAGCTATTCACTCTGGGGCAACTCAGTTTATCTTGCAAGCGGTAAACCCGTATTCTATGTATGTGACGAAAAATCAGAATGGAATCCCGATATTCAGGATATCCGTTCAAAAGTAACATCAAAGACAAAGGCTATCGTACTTATCAATCCCAAC
>JAZRNR010000135.1:0-13087 GCA_045648305.1 Acutalibacteraceae bacterium | reverse complement strand
GTTGTTAAGATGATGGTTATCATCAAGGATCTTATGAACGGCAACAAGAATCTTCCCGAAGGCTGCGAAGAAGAAATGGTTGGTCACAACGCAATCGCAGCAGGTTTCCAGGGTCAGCGTCAGTGGACAGACTTCTATCCGAATGCTGACTTCGCAGAGGCTCTTTGCAACACATCATTCGACTGGAACGGTGCTCGTGAGCCTTACATCCTTGCAACAGAAAACGACGTTCTCAACGGTATCTCAATGCTCTTTATGAAGCTTCTTACAAACAGAGCTCAGATGTTTGCAGACGTTCGTACATACTGGTCAACAGATGCAGTTAAGCGTGTAACAGGCTACGACCTTGAAGGCAAGGCTAAGGATGCAGACGGCTTTATCCACCTTATCAACTCAGGAGCTTGCTGCCTTGCTGCTTGCGGTGAAGTTAAGGACGAAAACGGCAACGCTCTTATCAAAGAGTGGTACAATATGACTCAGGAAGATATCGACGCTTGTAACAAGGCTACAGAGTGGTGTCCTGCAGATAACGGTTACTTCCGCGGTGCAGGTTACTCTTCACGCTTCCTTACAAAGTCAGAGATGCCTGCAACAATGATCCGTCTTAACCTCGTTAAGGGTCTCGGTCCCGTTGTTCAGATCGCTGAAGGTTACACAGTAGCACTTCCTGATGAAGTTTCAGACACAATCTGGAAGAGAACAGACTACACATGGCCTTGCACATGGTTCGCTCCGAGATGCACAGGCGAAGGCCCGTTCAGATCAGCTTATGACCTTATGAATCATTGGGGTGCAAACCACGGTGCAATTTCTTACGGTCACATCGGTGCTGATATCATCACACTTTGCTCAATGCTCCGTATCCCCGTAACACTCCACAACGTTCCCGACGAGAAGATCTTCCGTCCGGCTTGCTGGAATGCTTTCGGCACAAAGGATCTTGAAGCAGCAGACGTAAAGGCTTGCGAAGTTTACGGCCCGCTTTACAAATAAGATAAAATAATAAGCTTTAAATCCGCAGGTTTTCTTGTAAAGCCTGCGGATATTTTATTGAAAAAAGCAAGCAATGATGATATAATCGGAAAAAGGAGGCGAGAAAGTGAAACGTGTTCTTGTTTTTATTGAGTCGCTTGACGGCGGTGGTGCTGAAGCTATACTCAGAAATACAGTTTCTGTTATAGATAAGAGTAAGTTTGATATTACTGTTGTCACAGAAACGGATAACGAACGATACACAGACGAAGTCAGGTCATATGTACATCACCGTTCATTTACAAAAAGAAACGGATCGGTTTTGAATGAAATCGTAAACAAAGTGATTATAAAGTATTCACTTCTTGCATCCGAAAAAGCTGTAAGAAACAATCTTATAAAAGGCGATTATGACGTTGAAATTGCTTTTTGTGAAGGGTATGCGACAAAAGTTATCGGCAATTCCGGAAGAAAAAACTGTAAAAAAATCGCTTGGGTACATACGGATGTAATTAACCATCCGTGGAGTGAAGCGATCCATGGCGGTGCAGAAAATGAAAGAAAATGCTACGAAAACTTTGATGCAATCGTCTGTGTTTCTGAAACGATGAAGGAATCTTTCGTGAAAAAATACGGAATGGCTGAAAAAGTTCACGTTGTATATAACGTAATCGACGATGAAGAAACCCGCAGAAAGAGCGAAGAATCTGTTAATCTTGATTTACCGCGTCCGATTTTTGCTCTTGCAGGTCGTTTGACTCAGGTTAAGGGATATGATCGGCTTGTACGTATTTGTGCAAAACTTCGAGATATGGGTTATGACTTTTCGGTCGCTGTTCTCGGTAAAGGTGAGGAAGAGGAAAATATTAAAAAGTTAATCAGCGAAAACTCGCTTGATGAGAGAATAAAGCTTTTCGGTTTTCAGGAAAATCCGCATAAGTTTATTAAGAATTCAGATATTTTTGTTTGCTCTTCTTACGCGGAAGGTTACAGCACCGCTGTCAGCGAGGCTGTCATTCTCGGTGTGCCCGTCATAACAACTGAATGCTCGGGAATGAGAGAAATTTTTGGCGGTGAAGACTGCGGAATAATTTGCGAAAACAGTGATGAAGCTCTTTTGGAAGCGATGAAAAAGGTGCTTGATGAACCTTCTCTTCTTGAATTTTACAAAGAAGGTGAGAAAAAAAGAGCAGAGTCTTTCTCAATGGCTTCGAGAATCAGGGTTGTTGAAGATTTTATTGAAAATATATAAAAACAAGCTGTCACACTTTACTTTGTGACAGCCTTTTTTCTGCAAAAATCATTGACTGAAAATAGCATAATATTGTATAATACTTGTATATGTACTCAGGAGGCGAAATAATGTTCAGAGAAATAAAATCTTTTGTTCTCCATAACACCTTCAAGGCGTTCATTTCTGCAGAAGAAGCAGTCAGAAAGATGGGCGGAGGCAAAATTGTAAGCAACATATTTGACGTTAATCCAAAATATGTCGGTAGCAGCGTCAGAATTCTTAAGGAAACTGATGATGCAACATATATTGCAAAGTTTGACGCTAAGGGCAGAGTTGCAAAGGATTTCAAAATTATGGTCACAACTGACTTGCATCTGTGGGACGAGATGGATCTTGTCAACAAGTCACTGAATTTGTTGATTCATCATCTTGAGGTTGAGAAGCCTGACCTTCTCCTTATCACGGGCGATGCAATTCTTACCGAGTATCAGCAGCTCGACTGTATCCAGTTCGGAAAGCTTATGGAAAGACTGGGTATCTACTGGGCATACTGCTTCGGCAATCACGAAGCAAGAGCTGAAAAGGAATTTCATAAATACTTTATGCTCAAGAATATTGAAAGTTTCCCACACTGTCTTTCAAAGTTCGGTGATCCGTCACTCTTTGGTTTTGGCAACTTCAAGATAAACATTATGAATGCCGACAAAACAATCCGTCAGAGCATCTTTATGTTCGACTCAGGCCGTGATGCAATTCCTGAGCATTGTGAGGCTCACGGTGTTTCAACTGATCTTCAGGGTTATGATTTTATCAAGCAGGGTCAGATTGACTGGTATAAAAACAGCATCAAGGAGCTTGAAGCTGAGTACGGAAAGTTCAAGTCAATGGTGCTTATGCATATTCCGATCAAGGAATATGAGGAGGTTGCAAAACCTGACGGAAACGGCAATTATATTCCGACAGGTGAAGCTGAAATCCTCTTCGGTGAAATGCGTGAGGACGTAGGCTCATCAGCACATAACAGCGGTCTGTTCGACGCAATCCTTGAAATGGGAAGCACACACGCCGTGTTCTCAGGTCATGACCATCTCAATGATTTCTGTGCATTGTATAAGGGTGTTTACCTTGTTTATGCACAGTGCAGCGGATACAATACATATACAGCAGGTGAGAGATTCGGCTGGCCTGAAGAAAAATGGGTTCAGGGCGTTACAATGGTTAACGTTGCGGAGGACGGATCGCTCACATTCAGACAAAGATTTAACAGAGATTATCTCTGAGAAAGGAAAGGTGCGAAGTGAAACCTTATATCTTAAAACCACACCTTACAAGAAAAATTACATTTATGAAAAAGGACGATGCCCGTGTTCCGCAGGCTCTTTTTGAGACTGTGAATGTGGCTCCCGACCTTAAGGGATTCCCGTATCCTCTTCCGTCAAAGAAGAGCGATTACACTTGTTTTGCAGAGGGCAACAACGGTGTTATATGGTACGGTGCAAAAACAGGTCTTACACGTTACGATGCAAAGGCTGAGCGTCCCGAAGACATCATTATGTTCTTCAGTGCACACAAGCATCTTGATGATGACGAAGTAAAAGCAATCCTTCCTGAAGGCGATAACGTTTGGGTTCTTAACGGTGAAGACAGCGTTTCTTACATCGAGATGATTATGCTCACTTGTGAAGAGCGTGGCGACCTTCTCCGTGAAGAGTCACATAAGTATGTTATGCGTCGCGGTATGATCTGCCATATGAACGCAACAGAGCCGAAGAAGATTGAAACAGCTCTCGGATACACAGCCTGTGACAATGACGGTACATTTACAGCTGACCATTTCGTTGGCGAGGTTTACAGATACGCTGTTCTTAAAAGAGAGCTTGGCGAAGACCACCCGGAGACAATTGAGGCAAGAAGACTTGCAACTCTTAACTCAGAGGCAATGCTTCTTCTTACATATATCCACGGTAGAGAAGAAGGCTTTATCGCTCGTTCATACCACGTAACAGGCGAGCCTCTTCCCAATGACGGCCATTTCTATCAGAGAAAGGGCGATATCGCTGTATGCTGTGAAACACACGAATCAAAGAAAACAGGAAGAGTGGGCGAGGAAGTGCCGTGTACATATCCTATCCCCGAGCGTCTTGCAAAGCTTTATCGTGATCTCGGTTATACAGATGATGACGTTGCATACAAGGCAGATACAAGTAGTGATGAGGTTACAAACCACTTCCTTCACTACCGTATAGCACACGATTTCCTTGGTGAGGGTGATCCCGAGCTTGATGAGCTTATCAAGGATTCCTGCCGCAGAACAATGACTCATATCATCAACGGTAAGTTTGAATTCCTTGAGCATTCAGGCAAGCCGACAACATGGGCAAAGTGGAGCAAGCGTTACTTTGCACAGGCAGGCTCAGGCTATGTTGACGCTCCGCTTAATGCAGCTGAGCTTCTTATGTACCTCAAGGTTACAATGCACGTAACAGGCGAAGAGGGTATCTGGAAGGAAACTTACGATGCTCTTATCGCTGACGGATATGCAGAGCTTTCAACAAAGCACTTTGATCGCTTCTTCCACGGTGCTATGAGCGTTGGTGCTGCACCTGAAGAGGATCTTATGTACGGCGACAACCTTCTTGCACTTGCAACGTTCTGGATGCTCTGTACTCTTGAAGAGGACGAGGAGCTTCTTGCAACATACCGCAAGTCATTCAAGACATGGTCAAGCTCACTTCTTCGTGAAGTTCAGCCGGGCTATGCTTTCCCGATGCTTATAAGCTGCCCAGACATTGAACTTGATTTCGAAAGAATGGCAGACTGGTTCTATCGTCACGAGATTACACGTCACGCTGCTCTTGTTCGTCTTGAGCGTCACGACGTGCCGATAAGAAGGCTCCGTCACGGTGTAGAGGATGTTGACAGAGAAATTTCTGTTCTTCTTATGCCTGACGAACGTTCAACAGAAAAATTCGACCGCAACCCGTATCACCTTCTTAATAGAAGCGATGCAAGAAATTCACACTATGAGGGTTGCTATCCGTACACATTTGCTTATTGGGTAGGCAGATACCACGGCTTTATTGCAGAGGAGGGTCAGAAATGAGCAAAATTGCAGTTTTAAACGAATTCAGTATTGAGGCAGTAAGAGATGCACTTCAGAAGCTTGACGATTTCAGAAAGCTTGTTGTAAACGGTCTTACCGCATTTGAACTTAATGAACTTGAAAAGATTGACCCTGTCCTTTTTGAGGCTGTTGCAAAGCAGATTGAAAACGACAGATGGTATCCGTCAGCAGGTATGTGGATGGCTGATGACAGCGATATGTCAGAAGAAAAGCTCATCCGTAACGTGCTTTATTCAACAACATACTTCAAAGAGAAGTTTGGTAAGGAATACAGAGTTTTCCAGGGTGCAAAGATTTATAACGATGCTTTCACTCAGGTAATTTATACAGCTAATTTTGATGCTTGCGTTCTTGACAGCGAAACAGAAACTTACTGGCTTGATAACGCAGCTTACACAAGAACACTCGTTTACTCAGGTCTTGAAAAGGTTGATATCAACGACATTGATGACGATTTCATCAAGGCAAACGATTTCGAATCAATCGAGGATGAGGTTATCGCTGTTTATCAGACAGACCTTGACCTTAAGAGTGTTAAACAGCCCGTTTATACAGGCGAAGCAACAGCAGCTGAAAAACTTCTTCTTGAAGCGGAAGCAATCTGTGTTCAGGAAGGCAGAAAGAATCAGGATGAGATTCAGAATTGCTGGATTGCTTTGTTTATGGGCGACGATGATGTTGCAACAAGTGTTGCAGAGACAATCATCGGAGACAGCAAGGTTGATTATGACTTTATAAAATTCAACAGCGATGAGGTTAAGGTTGTTGAGCTTAAGTATACAGAAGACCTCAGCGGTGATGTTGTTATCCGTATCAAGGAAACTGCAGGCAAGGAAAAGGCTCTCACGGTAATGTGTGACGCAATTGATGCAGGCTTCCGTTGTGAAATCCTTCCTTATGAGCTCCAGACATTCAGAGTGAATGCAGAGGGCTTCGTTGAAGAAACACCGATTTTTGAATAAAAACAAAACCTACGAAGCGTAAAAACTTCGTAGGTTATTTTTTATACTATCGTGCCGCCGCCGACAACTATGTCACCGTCGTAGAAGACGACCGCCTGTCCTGAAGCGATTGCTCGCTGAGGCTCGTCGAAGACTACGCTGACATCGCCATTTTCAAGTGGTGAAATTGTCGCGTCGGTTTCTTTTTGTTTATATCTGACTTTTGCCTTTACACGCATCGGCTCCGTCAGCTTGTCTATTGAGATAAAGTTGACATCCGTCGCAGTAAGTGTGCAGGAGAAAAGGTCGTCGTTTGAGCCGAGCACAACCTCGTTTGAGTCAAGGTTTTTGCCAACGACGTAGTAGGGAGCCTTTGCGGCAATTCCCAAGCCTTTACGCTGACCGATTGTGTAATTGATGATACCCTTATGCTGAGCAATAACATTACCTTCAAGGTCAACAAAATTGCCGTTTTCAAACTTAAAACCGCACCAGTCCTCGATAAATTTCGCGTAATCACCGTCAGGAACAAAACAGATATCCTGGCTGTCGGGTTTGTCGAAGTTTATAAATCCCTGTTCTTCGGCAACTTTTCTTGCCTCGTCCTTGCTCATTGAGCCGAGAGGGAAGAGGATGTGACTTAACTGCTCCTGTGTGAGGGAATAAAGCACATAGCTTTGATCCTTTGTTTCGTCGGCTGCTTTTTTCAGAAGATAGCGTCCGCTTTTTTCGTCATACTCGTTAATCGCATAATGTCCGGTAACGACGTAATCATATCCGAGCTCCGTAGCTTTTTTAACAAGCTCTGCAAATTTGATGTAACGGTTGCAATCGATACACGGGTTCGGAGTTCTCGCGTTACGGTAAGCATCAACAAAACGTGAAATAACGTGTTCCTTGAAATCTTCTGAATAGTTGTAAACATAGTAAGGCATTCCAAGCTTTTCTGCAACGCTTCTTGCGATTTCGATATCTTCACTTGAACAGCAAGAAGCCTCTTTTTGAGCTTCGGTGTCGTCGGAGTGGAGTTTCATCGTTGCACCTGCTGTTTCATAACCCTGCTGAGTGATTATAAAAGCAGCGACGGAGCTGTCAACTCCGCCACTCATGGCAATCATAGCCTTTTTCATAATTTCAACCTCAGTGTCCGCAGGATTCGCAGTCGTCGCAATGTCCGCCGCAACCGCTGAGAAGTGAAGGATCAAATTCAATGCCGTTCTTTGTGTAGTAGTCAGCGAGTGCTGCCTTTACAGCCTGCTCTGCAAGAACAGAACAGTGAATCTTTGCCGGCGGAAGACCGTCAAGAGCCTCAACAACTGCCTTGTTGCTCAGCTGAAGAGCGTCCTCAATCTTCTGACCCTTAATCATTTCTGTAGCCATTGAGCTTGTTGCAATAGCTGAAGCACAGCCGAATGTGTTGAACTTAACGTCTGCGATAATTCCGTCCTCAATCTTGAGGTAAATTTTCATAATATCTCCGCACTTTGCGTTACCTACCTCACCGATGCCGTCTGCATCGTCCATTTTGCCGAGGTTGCGCGGATTTTCAAAATGGTCCATAACCTTTGCACTGTATGCCATGGTTAATTTTCTCCTTTCATAATCTTTTCCCAAACGGGTGACATATCACGAAGTCTGTTCACCACGAGAGGAAGCTGTTCGATTATATAATCAATTTCGTCTTCTGTGTTGTATTCGCTCAATGAAAGACGGAGTGAACCGTGAGCGATTTCGTGAGGAAGACCGAGTGCAAGAAGAACGTGGCTCGGGTCAAGTGAGCCTGAAGTACAGGCTGAACCTGATGAACCGCAGATTCCCTTAAGGTCAAGGTAAAGAAGAAGTGATTCACCCTCGATACCCTCGAAGCAGAAGCTTACGTTACCGGGGAGACGGGGAGAGCGTCCGCCGTTTACTCTTGTTCTCGGAATGATTTTAACAATTTCGTCAATGAGCTTGTCGCGAAGACCGCTTACATAAGCGATGTTCTTGTCCATTTCCTTGCAACTCTTTTTGAGTGCCACAGCTGTTGCAGCGATTGCGGGTGTGTTTGTTGTGCCGGGACGTTTGTTTCTTTCCTGAGCACCGCCCTGCATAAAGCCGATAAGAGGAATACCCTTACGGCAGTAAAGAGCACCGATACCCTTGGGACCGTGGAACTTGTGAGCAGAGAATGAAAGCATATCAATATTCTGCTCCTTAACGTTAATCGGAAGATGACCGACAGCCTGAACAGCATCTGTGTGGAAATAAATTCCTTTTTCCTTACAGATTGCACCGATTTCCTCAACGGGCTGTACAGTACCGATTTCGTTGTTAGCGTACATAATTGTAACAAGGCAGGTTTCATCCTTGATAGCCTTTTTAAACTCGTCAATACGTACGTAACCGTCCTCGTGTACGTCAAGATATGTTACTTCGAAACCTTCTTTTTCAAGCTTCATCAATGTGTGAAGAACAGCGTGGTGTTCAAATGAAGTTGAAATGATGTGGTTCTTGCCTTTTTTTGCACCAAGACGTGCAGCGTTTGTGATTGCCCAGTTGTCGGATTCTGTTCCGCCTGATGTGAAATAAATCTCGTTTACATCAGCACCGATGCAATCAGCAATATCCTGCCTTGCCTGAAAAACAACGTCAGCAGCAGCCTGTCCTGAATGGTGCATACTTGAAGCGTTACCGTAGTTGTCCTTAAGACACTCTACCATAACCTCAAGAGCCTCGGGGCAGAGAGCTGTTGTAGCAGCGTTATCAGCGTAAACAGTTTTCATAAAAATCACCTGACTTTCTTTGGATTTAAGCAAAGTTGAAAGCTGTGACTAAATCCTATTTATGGTATTATACCATTCAAAAAAATTATACTATATACTTCCTTCTTTTTCAACTTTTAATTGATAGAATTAACTGTACGTAAATCGAAAAAAACTGTCTAATTTTGCCTTAAAACTGCACAAAAATATATTGTTGCAGTACTTTTCACAAAAAATGCTGTCAAATAAAGTAAAAGTTTGTTATTCAAAAAATTATATATTGTGTTATAATACTGAACAGTAATTTTGCACAAAGGAGAAAAAACGTGGTAGAAAATAAAATGGGCGTTATGCCCGTAAACAAACTCATTATCAATATGTCTTTGCCGATGATGATTTCAATGCTTGTTCAGGCTTTGTATAACATTGTCGACTCTGTTTTTGTAGGAATGATAAGCGAGCAGGCGCTTACCGCGGTTTCACTTTGTTTCCCTGCACAGAACCTTATGATTGCTGTTGCAACGGGTACCGGTGTCGGTATTAATGCACTTTTGTCCCGTTCGCTCGGTGAAAGAAATTTTGAAAAAGCAAACAAGCTTGCTGAAAACGGTATATTCCTTGCTGTTTTAAGTTCAATGGTATTCGTTCTGTTCGGTCTGTTCGGTGCAGAACCCTTTATGCGTTCACAGACGGGCGTTGAAGAGATTGTAAGATACGGTACATCCTACCTCAGAGTCTGTAGCTGTGCTTCACTCGGAATTTACCTTGAAATCACATTTGAAAGACTTTTACAGTCAACAGGCAGAACTATGCTCACAATGTGCACACAGGGTGTCGGTGCTATAATCAACATTGTCCTTGACCCGATATTTATTTTCAGCTCTGAAGAATCCTTCCTTGGCTTCGGTTTCGGAATGGGTGTAACGGGTGCGGCAATCGCAACTGTTGCGGGACAGATTGTTGCGGCTGTAATTGCAATTATACTCAACGCAAAAAAGAATCGTGAAATTCAGGTCAGTTTCAAAAAATTCCGACCGGACGCTAAGCTTATCGGTCAGATTTATAAAATCGGTGTGCCGTCAATTATTATGGTCGCAATCGGCTCGGTTATGACATACTGTATGAACAAAATTCTCATCCTTTACACTCCCGGTAAGGAAACAGCGGCAACAGTTTTCGGTGCATTCTTCAAGCTTAACAGCTTTATCTGTATGCCGATTTTCGGCCTTAACAACGGTGTTATTCCGATAATTGCTTATAACTACGGTGCAAAGCAGAAGGAGCGAATGCTTAAGACAATCAAGCTTGCAGCGGTTTATGCTGAAATTTTCAGCGTGTCGGGAGCAATACTGTTTTTGACAATTCCCGACAAGCTTCTCGGATTCTTCAGTGCGTCTGAGGCAATGCTTGAAATCGGTATCCCTGCATTGAGAATAATCGGCTCAAGCTTTATTCTTGCGGGTATCTGTATCGCACTCGGTGCGGCATTCCAGGCACTCGGAAAGAGCTTCTTCTCAATGATAGTTTCGCTCATCCGTCAGCTTCTTGTGCTTACTCCGGTTGCATTTTTACTTGCACTTTACGGACAGAAGGTCGGAAATCCCGATCTTGTGTGGTTCGCATATCCCGTTGCAGAGTTAACATCGCTTACGGTGTCTGTAATCTGTTACGTATTTCTTCATAAATCGGTTATTTCTAAAATAAAATAATGCAACTGCCGTCTTCTTTCGGAGGACGGCAGTTTTCTTTGGCAAAGTTACTAAAAAGCTATTGTTTTTTTATAGAAAATACAGATTGAATATGCCCGCCTGAAAATGGTATACTTTCCGTATAACAGTTAAAAAGGAGAAAGATCATGGCTACAAAAACCATTGAAACTCAGAAAGAGAAACACGTCAAGATAAAAGAATTTATTCTTTATCTCGTCGGTGTTTTCTTCTACACAAATATGACAGGTATGATCGGCTCGTACAGAAACGCTTACCTCGTCAATGTTTTGCAACTTACTGACGACCAGGCAACCATGTTCAACACGATTACAAGTGTTGTCGGCTTTATTCTTAATTTCTTTGTTGTTATGTATATTGACTCAAGAAAACCGGGCAAAGGCGGAAAGTTCAAACCCCTTGCAATGCTGATTGCCGTACCGATGGGCATTTTGCTTATGCTTTCTTTCTGGACACCTCCGGGACTTGCAGGCACATGGCTTATGACTTACATAATCACCATTGCTGTTTTGTGGGGCGTTATGTGCAACTTCGGCGGTTCAATCAATATGGTTGCAAACGTTATGACACCCGATATGAAGGAACGCGACAATGTTCTTTCTTTCAGAAGCATTTCTTCTGCAGTCGGAAACTCTGCTCCTCTTGTAATCGTGCTTGTAATCGGTCTTATCTGGAAGGATAACGAAGGCTTGCAGTACATAATCGGTGCAGGTCTTTGCGGTGTTGTCGGTATTATAACAGTTCTTCTCGGCATGGGTGCAGTAAAAGAAAGAGTGCCCTACACAGCTGAAAAGAAAAATCCTCTTGTAGGCTTCGGCGATGTTCTTAAGAATAAATATGCATGGGTTATCATCGCATCAGAATTCCTTAAGAGCTTCAGAAATCTTGCGACATATATGGGACCGTTCCTTGCAGCAGCACTTCTCGGCTCAACGTCAAAGTTCCTTCTTTTCGGACTTCCGACGGGTATCGGTACAGCTGTCGGTATGCTTGTTATCAACTTCCTTCTTAAGAAGTTCAATTCAAAGGTGCTTTATATCGCAAGCGGTGTTTATTCAATAATCGCTAACACGGCAGCTTTCGGTGTAGGTTATATTTACTTCACAAATCCGAATCCTGTTTTGCAGATTATTTTCATAGTTTTCCTTTTCCTCATCGGTTTGCAGTTCGGTGCTTCAAACCTTCTTCCGTCAATGTTCCAAGCTGACGTGCTTGAGGATATGGAGGTTAAGACAGGTAAGCGTCTTGATGCATCGCTTCCGTTTGTCATCTCTATCGGAACACTTATCAGCGGAACAGTTGCAAGTGCACTTGCACCGCAGGTTCTTTACGGTGCAGATTCAATTATTCAGTACATTCAGCCGACGGATGCAATTCCGAACCCTGAACAGTCATTGAAGTCAAAGATTCTTCTTCTTTTCTTCTACACAATTGTTCACGGTATTATGATGTTCCTTGCAGGCGTACCGTTCTTCTTCTATAAGCTTACGGGCAAAACAAAGGAAGAAGTTCACGAAAAAGTACTTGCTTTAAGAGCAAAGAACAAAGCTTAACGATAAATATACAATTGAATAAAATAACACTTGCAGATTATGGTGTGCCCATAATCTGCAAGTGTTTTATTTTTCGGAGCATGGCACAAGTCGGTAGATAACCCGGTTTTAGTTATTGCTGATATTAAATATAATTTATTATATAATTTCAGATTTTTTATGCATTAAAGTATAAAAGTGTTGCAATTCGCTTGACACAGGGCTTGATTTGTATTAAAATAAAACGGATGATAGTTAAGTATGCCAAAATTTAGCTATCTCCAACGGATTGTTCCTGACACGAACTACTGTACAATCTGTTGTGTACAACTTATTTAAATCAGAATATGAATTAAAAAATCTAACAGGAGGTGCATTTAAGTTTTGATTAAAACATCAATATTTGTAATTGCCATTGTCGCAGCTGCGCTTGTGGCTCTTGCACTTGGTGTTGTGATTGGTATCATCTACCGTAAAAAGGTTGCTGAATCAGCTATCGGATCTGCTCAGCAGGAAGCTACCAGAATTCTTAACGAAGCAATTTCAAAAGCTGAGTCAAAGAAAAAGGAAGCTATCCTTGAGGCAAAAGACGAGATTCATAAGCAGCGTACGGAAGCTGAACGTGAGAACCGCGAACGTCGCAGTGAACTGCAGCGACAGGAACGCAGACTCGTTCAGAAGGAAGAAAGCCTTGATAAGAAAATCGAGAATATCGAAAAGAAAGAAGAAACTCTCGCTTCAAAAATCAAGGACGCTGAACTTAAAGCGGAAGAAATTGAAACAATCAAGCGTAGCCAGATTGAAATGCTTGAA
>JAZRNR010000134.1:0-19650 GCA_045648305.1 Acutalibacteraceae bacterium | reverse complement strand
AAAAAGGGCGTAGCTCCACTTGTCAGGGGAGCTGGCTTGCCGTAGGCAAGACTGAGGGGTAGTAAAAGCTCTTGCCATCTCTCACTCCGTCTTTTGCTTTGCAAAATTCAAACACCCCGACAAACCCGAATTTGCCAGGATGTTAAAACCCTTCTTGTAGGGTGTCACGCTTGCGACACACCGTAATCTAAAAAGGATATCGGCCCGACGTAAACGTCGTGCCCTACGAAACAAATTCAGGCGTGTCCGTAGGGGAGCCGTTTCGGCTCCCGTGAATTAACGCTGTTTTTTCGGGACGGGAAACCCGTCCCCTACGACCAATGTTCTGAAATCGTACCTGTAGGGGAACATATTATGTTCCCGAAAAAAACATATAAATTCCGCGATCAGATGATATCTACCCCTACGAACTCCGTTTCAATCAATCACGTAGGGACGGGTGTCCTCGATCGTCCGTTAATTCAGCGTAATCTGCGGACCGTCCGGGAGGCCGGTCCCTACGAGCACAGAGATAGATTGTGCAAAACCAATGAACACAACAAACCCGAAAGAACATTAACAAAAAGGTGATCAAATGAACATTGCTTCAAAAATTTTACTCGGCACCGTCGGAACGATTGCAGGATATCTTACCGTGACGGCAGGTGCATATCTTCCGTTTGTTATACACGATGCACGAAAAGGTTACCACGACGATTGTGACTATCTTCTTATCTTAGGTGGTCGTGTTATCGGAGAAGAAACGCCAAGTCCACACCTGCTTGAAAGAATCAACGTTGCCGCAGAATATCTTAAAGAAAACACAAAATGTTTTGTTATCCCTTGCGGTGGTTGCTTCCGCGATGGACAGAAAAAGAGTGAAGCACAGATAATAAAAGAACATCTTATCAAGCTCGGCATCGACGAAGAACGGTTTGTTCTTGAAGATAAATCAACAACCACTTTTGAAAACTTTGAAAATGCTTTTGAAGTTATAAAATCTCATTCAGGCAAAAATCCGAATGAATTCAATGTTGCTTTTCTTTCCTCTGATTATCATCTTCACAGAGCAGGAATAATTGCAAAGCGTCGCGGTTTTGAAAAAATCGGCAAGGTAAGCTGTGAAAACAAAAAGGGTAGAATTCAGAATTATATCAGAGAATATTTTGTAGCTTACGAGCTTTTAGAAAAAGACAAAAGATAAAATGTCAACCGAGGTTTACACTAAAAATTCTTTTTGTAAACTTCGGTTGATTGTTTTATACTAAAATCTGTGCTAAAATCCATACTGAGGTGAGATGCATGTTTATTATGCTTACAAGTATATTTCTTTATCTGATTTCGCTTTTCGTCGGTGCTGTAGTAATTGGTATAATGTGCATTTACATTATACGTGACACACGAAAATACAAAATGAACACCCTTTTCTGGGTTATCGTTACTGTTCTTCTTCAGTTTATCGGTATCTGCCTGTATTGGAGGGCAAGGAAGAAGCTTTTAAGCAAACGCTGTCCTGTATGCAGAGCACAGATTCCCGAACACAAGGATTACTGCATCCTGTGCGGTGTTGAGCTTGACACCGTAAGACCAAAAAAGAAATCTTTCGGAAGATTTTTAATAAAGTTCTGTGCTTTTTTTGAAGCGATTTTTATAATTGAACATTTTATCCGTATGTATGGATAATATATGTAGCACGATAATTATTAAGGAAGGGATTAACAATGAAAAAATTAATTTCTTTTTCTTTGATTATTTTGATACTTACTTGTACAGCTTGTAACAGCAACATCTCATCAGACAAACAAACTGCGGAGAATCCAAGCACAATCGCATACCATTCAAAAGTTGAAAACCTACCGGATTATAATATTTCCGAAAATTTCACCTGGCAGGATTATGTGGATTTACACAAAGAAGATTTTCGTCCCGAAATTTTTTACTCGGATTACTTTAAGTATTATTTTTATCACGGTACAGACGAACCGAGCGAAAGTTACACATATTGGATTAAGGACGGCATAAGCGGAGATTTTAAGTACTCCGTATATGAAAATAATAAAATTCTGATTACCGACTACATAGGAAAAGATTCTCACGTCACAATTCCCGACACAATTGACGGCTACGAAGTTATAGCTTTAGGTAACGGTGTTTTTGACCCGAAAAGTTCTGTATCACCTTTTAAATCAAAAAAACGAACATTGAAAAGTATTACAATGAGTGACAATATTGTTTTTATAGGAAGTGCTTTTCAGAACTGTTCTTCTCTTGAAGCTGTAAAACTTTCTAAAAATATTATTGCCGTTTCAGATAGTTTCCACGGTTGCAAAAAGCTAAAGGAAATTGAGCTTCCTGAAAGTCTGCGAAGTATATGTGGTGCTTTTGAAATGTGTCACTCACTGAAAGAAGTCATCGTTCCGCCAAACGTTGAAGAGCTTAGTGACGAATCTTTTCTTGAATGTCAGAATCTTGAAAGAGTTACTTTATCTCCAAAAATCAAAGTAATTGAAGGTAATACTTTTTTAAACTGCAGAAAACTTGATGAACTTATTATTCCTGAAAATACTCAGCTGAAAATAGTTTATGAAAATTCTTTGAACGGCACTAAAATTGACATCAGTATTTTTGAATCAATTGACGGTGTATACATTCGTCAAAACGGTGAAGTCCAACTGAATTCACCTCAGGTTTACACTTACAAATTTTCATAAAGAGGTGTACTGAATGTTTGCAATGCTTTTGGGCTTAGCCCTTTCAATCCCGGCGATGATTTTCGCTATTTTTTGTCAGATGATTACAATTGCAGTTGTTTCTCTTGTTGCATACAAAAATCATATGAGCGTTTTGTGGTGGTTCATCGGTACTGCTGTACTGTTTTCATGGGTACTAATTCCTTTTGTGTTTATTCTCATAAGAATTCGCACACGAAAATGTCCTGATTGCGGTGCGAGCACAAAAAACAATACAGGCATCTGTCCGAATTGCAATACGCAAGTAAAAAGAGTTGATGATAAAAAATTCATTCAGCGAATTTTACTTATATGTGCTATCATTATCGCTGCTATATTTCTTTTAGAGATGATTGTTCCGTTCTTTATAAACTAAGCTAATATAAAAAATAGTACATAAAGTACAGTTTTTTTCTTTTTTGTAGTTTTCTATATTCCTGTGTTATGATATAATCTATTAAAATAAAACAATGAGGTGAAGTTTATGAAAACTACAAAGAAAGTTCTCGCAATATTCCTTGCACTCTGTCTTTGCATGCTCCCGTTGGTAGCGTCAGCATCTGCCTCACCAAGAAGAAAACCTTCAGTATCCACATCAGCAGGTATTCAGGCTCTCAGAGATGAATTCGAACACGATGTTGCACCAAAAGCAGGCAACCACGCACTTGACTACGCTTACTATTCACCTGTAGGAAAATTAGATTTTGCAAAATATCCTCTTGTCATCTTCCTTCACGGAATCGGCCACGCGGATTATCCCGGTGCTCAGCTTGACGACAGCGATTTTCCGTATTGGGCATCATCGGAACTTCAGAGCCGTTTTGATGAAAAGGGTGCATTTATTCTTCTTCCGCGAGCACCTGAAAACAAGCTTGTTTATTGGGGTGAAACTCTCATCGAATCTCTCCGTGCTGTTATTGACGATATGATCGCAAAGCACGGTGACCACATCGACACAACTAAAATCTTCATCGGCGGCAGCTCAGCAGGCGGCGAAATGACATGGAAGATGATTTCTTCTTTCCCCGAATATTTCGCAGGTGCTTTCCCGATTGCTTCAACAGGTACTGTTTCTGAAACTGATATTCATAACTGTGCAGATGTTGCAATCTGGATGATTTCAAGCAAAAAAGATCCCGTTGTTAACTATAATCTTATAACGCTTCCTCTTTGGAGCAACGTTATTAATTACAACCATAATCCTGCAAACTGCCGACTTTCAAGTTTTGAAAGCGTTGTTGAACCTGCCGGTAACTCAGCGAGTGACAACCACCATATGGCAAAGGTTGTTACATATGATTTCCATATGCTTGACGGTAGTACATACCCGAATGTAAGAACAATTGACGGCAACAAGAAAGAAGTTAAGCTCGTCAGTCCGAATGGCATGATATCATGGATGAACGGCCTTGAATCTGACTTTAATGGTGAAGCTTCTGAGGGTACTGGTAACACCCCCGAACTTTCAGATTTCGAAGAGTTCATTGCTATTTTACGTAATTTCTTTCTTAAAATAGTTAATATATTCCAGCGCTTGTTGGGACTGTAAAATTTTATAATTAACTGTAAAAGCTGAAGATCCGTCAGAATCTTCAGCTTAATTTTTTCACTTGCAGGACTGCACCGCTTCGTTTGCCATCTGCGGATAGTCCGTCATTATGCAGTCTGCTCCGTTTTTTGTCAGATGAATAATATCTTCTGCGTTATTAATTGTCCAATACTGCAATGCAATATTATTCTTATGTGCATAGTTTATCATTTCCGTATTACCGAGGTTGATGAGATTATCGAGTGCATTTTCACCGTAAGGAATCTGCAGAGCAATATACGTCGGATTCACATCCTGCAAATCCCAACCCATTCTGTAATAAAAATAAAACTGAATTGCTTCGACAGCATCTGCCGTTCTTGAAATTTCAGGATAATTCTTAACCATATAGGATGAAACATCGGGAGCAAATGTTGACCAGATTACCTTGTCCTCAAGATTATGTTCTGTGATAATTGAATAAAGCTTATCAACAGCTTTTCTTCCGCTTATGCCTATGCTCTTAATTTCAATAACATATTTATATTCTTTCTCAACGCAGTTAGCTTCGATATAATCAATCACCGTATCGCAGGTGACCATTCTGAGATTGTACGGAATTTCATCTCCGCGAAGACCTCTGTAAGGATAGCTTCCGTCGCCCTTGAAGTTTTCGCCCATATTAAGCTCCTGAGTTTCCTCAAAAGTTACAGACGAAACAAAAACATTCTTTCTTCCAAAAACTTCTTCCGCATTTGAAGTTCCGTCAAGAGTAAGATCGTGAAGAAGCACAAGCTCCCCGTCCTTTGTAATCTGGACGTCAAATTCTATTGTATCAACATTGATAGTGTCTGCGGTTGAAATAATGTTTTCGAACGCCATAAGCGTATTCTGCGGAGCAAGACCTGCACCCGAACGGTGAGCAGAAATATCGGGATCAAGGTACTCTGCGATATACGGATTATCCGATTCGGGATAGCTTTCAACAGGAGTATTCGGGTCGCCTGCCTCACCCATCGTAAGCAAAATCGGAATAAGCATAAACACAGCCACTACTCCGTGGAAAATATTTTTTAAAGTAAGAAATACTGTCGTCATAAAATTCACCTCTTCATATGGTGCTTCAATTATATATCATATCTTGCGATTATTCAACGTGCATTTGAATTAATCTTCTTGTCTGACGGTTATATTTATGCTATAATCACAAAGTAAACTTTTTCAGGGGTTGAGGATATGTCTGAACTTAAAAGCTACATCGGTAGAATTTTTGAAAACAACGTGCAGAAGCTTGTCATAAGCAAACCTGCAAACAAACAGTCTGAATTCAAGAAAATCACGGTTAACCTTATGCCGAAGTTTTACCAGATTGCAAAATACACGGAGAAACAGGTTTTTCACGAAAACATTACTGCGGATAAAATCGCAGAACGTTGCTTTGAAATTATGGACGGCAGTTTTCAGCAGCTCAACGCCTGGAGTGACGAAAAAGAAGCATACATAACCGTTTCCAAAAAAGGAAAGGTTTTTTATAAAGAGAAAAAGCTTTCTTCATCTGTTACCTGTCCCGCTAAAGTTGAACACAACAGAAAAAAGCAATATCTTCTTCCTGAAGGTGAAATCATTGAACCGCTTGTTGATATGGGTATCTTCACAAAAGAGGGTAAGGTTGTACAGTCAATGTACGACAAATACAAGCAGATTAACCGTTTTATTGAGATAATCGACGATTCAATCCGTCAGCAGGACTATAAAAAACTCAATATCATCGACTTCGGCTGCGGTAAATCTTATCTCACCTTTATCGTTTACTATTATCTGACAGAAATCAAAAAGATTGATGCAACAATCATCGGACTTGACCTTAAGAAAGATGTTATTGAAAAATGCAACAAAGCCGCCCAAAAATACGGATACAAAAATCTCCGTTTCGAGCTTGGCGATATCAACGGCTACAAGTGTCCGTTTGATGTTGATATGGTTATTACCCTTCATGCCTGTGACACGGCAACGGACTTTGCACTTTATAACGCAATCAACTGGAATGCAAAGATGATTTTCTCTGTCCCCTGCTGTCAGCACGAGCTGAATTCACAGATTGAAACAGATAATCTTTCAATTCTTACGCGTTACGGAATTATTCAGGAAAGATTCTCTGCCCTTCTTACCGATTCGATAAGAGGAAACCTGCTTGAATACTGCGGATACAAAACACAGCTTCTTGAATTCATTGACTTTGCACATACACCAAAAAATATTCTCATCCGTGCAACGCTCAAACAGAATCCGACAAAGGCTTCGAAAGAAAAAGCTCTCTGCGAGGTGCAGAAAGCTATTGAAGAATTTAATGTAAATCCTACTCTTTATAAACTTCTTATAAAGTAAAAATGAGCTGTCAGCAGACAGCTCATTTTTTTATTTTACCGCTTTATATGTAATTCCGTGTCCTCGTGAATACACAATTTTTGAAGTATAGCTTCCGCTTTTGTATTCGGGGATATTTACAGGAAGCTTACCGCTTGCACCGAAAACACCGAGTGCAACCTCAACACCTGCAACAATATTCGGACCGTATGCATTCTTTGATTCCGTAACACCGCCGACAAGAGCCTCCGTCGGGTCAACCGATGAACCCTTACATCCGTAAACTGCAATTACAGCATCCGCTTTCGGATATGACTGCACATCGTACGGTTTATCAACGGATTGAACAACAGTTACCTTTCCCTGTGATTCAGCATAATCAACCACAGTCAGAACGTACGACGATTCCCAGCTTTTGCCGTTCATCTTACTTGCTTTTGTTATTTCTGAATTGATAATGATTATGTCTGCGGAATTGATTTTACTTTTGTATGTGTTAAGAGTTGAAGAGCTGTTGAACCGCACAACCTCAACCTGAGCTTTGTCCGGAACAATTCCTGCATCCTTCGCCCTGTTCCAACCCATTACCATCTGTGCTTTTTCGTTATCGTAAGGAACAAGCATAAGCACCTTTGTGCTGCTTTTGATTTTAAGCGGAAGAGTGTTGTTTTTATTCTGTACAACAGTAACAGCCGCCGCGGCAATCTGACGTTCCTTTTCTCTGTTTGCCTTACAGCCAACTGTATTCAAGGCTTTGTCAAGGCTGTAATTCTCTGCCTTCCATGTCATAATGCCGTTATCGGTTTTGACCTTCAGGATTCTTTCGACAGCATCGTTGATTCTTGACATCGGGATTTTACCCTTGTTTACGGCATCTATCACACCGTTTATTATCGCATCAAGATTTTTAAGGTCGCCAAGGTCGCTTAATTCGCATGGCATACAAATCATATCAACACCTGCGTTAATTGAATTCACAACAGCTTCAACAGGTTTCCAGCTTGCCGTAATTCCCGCCATATTCATCGCATCCGTTACAACGATACCCTTGAATCCCATCTTGTTTTTGAGAAGACCCGTGATAATATCATCGGACATTGTTGCAGGCAGTGACTCAGCTTTTCCCGTTTTCTGTGAAACGATTTTATCCTTTTCAAGCTGCGGATATAAAATATGTGCAGTCATAATCATCTCTATACCCTGCTTGATTGCAACTTCATAGGGTTTGAGTTCACAGCTCTGCAAAGTCGACAGCGATTTATTAACAGTCGGCAAGCCGTAATGGGAGTCCGTTGCCGTATCGCCGTGACCCGGAAAATGCTTCGCACAGCCGATTACGCCATATTCCTTCATTCCGCTGATTGTAGCCGACGCCATATTTCCTATCATTACAGGATCATCACCGTAAGAACGAAGTCCGATTACGGGATTGTTAGCATTATTGTTAACATCAACCACAGGAGCGAGATTTGTGTTTATACCAAGTACGCTCAGTTCACTTCCGATAATCTGTCCTGCTGTTTTTGCATATGCCGTGTTGCCCGTTGCACCGAGAGCCATATTGCCCGGAAGAGCCGTACCCGTGCCAAGTCGGTATACTGAACCGCCCTCCTGATCTGCACTGATGAGCAACGGAATTCCGCCGCCTTCCGTTGCCGCTTTCTGCATCCGCATTGTAAGCTCATAAGACTGCTTTGTACCGGTAAGGTTCTGTGCAAAATAAATCACGGCACCGAAATTATAATCACGAAGAATACCTTCTACCTGACTGTTCATCACGGTTAAGCCTTTTCTTTCAATTTTATCAGAAGTGTTTTCGTCCCAATATCTGAAATCTACCATAAGCATCTGGGTTACTTTATTTCGCAAAGGCATATTTTCCACTGTCCATTTAAGCGGGTTTTTAACTCCGACAGGAACAAACTGCAACAATGTTGAAAGAAGCAGCATTATTGTTGTAATTATTTTAACTATATACATACACTCATCACCTTTTCCATGGAAACAGTATACATCAATATATAAAGCTTCGCAATAGGAAACA
Organism: Acutalibacteraceae bacterium; assembly: GCA_045648305.1. GTDB lineage: Bacteria > Bacillota > Clostridia > Oscillospirales > Acutalibacteraceae > CAG-488. The sequence goes on along the minus strand of JAZRNR010000134.1, from coordinate 11,006 downwards.
GCAAAACCGCACAGACAGCTTTGTCTGTGCGGTTTGAACTGTTTAAAAATTATTCGCAGATTTTTTCAAGATAAGCTGCCATTTCACCGACAGTTTTATTATTAAGGAAATCCACCGCCTTAAGTTCAACGCCAAACTCATTTTTGATATCGCCCACAAGACACATTGTGTCGAATGAACTCATTCCGAGATCAAGCTTAAAATTGTCTTCGCTCTTGATTTCGTCAGCTTCAACGTAGTTTTCAAGGATTTTAACAAGTGATTCGAACTTGGACATTCCGGTTTACCGTTCCTTTCTGCATCCTTAAGTGCAATTTTATCAAGTATTTCCCCTACTGTTATATCAGGATTTTCCGCTCCAATCAAGAGGGTACGCTTAATTTTTTCAAATAAAATTTCAAGATCGTAGCCTGCCTCAGGCTCAGTTCTGTATTCAAAGATAAAATCAAGACCTTCGCCGACTGTTCTGTGCTTGACTGTAACATAAAGAGGAATCATCGTTGCACCGTTATTGTACCAGATACTCATAGCTGTTTTTTCCATCTGTTCATTGATAGAAGCAAGCTTCATAAGCGGCTGATACGAAAGGCAGAAGCTGTCGTATGTTGAGTCAAACTTTGCTTCCTTAGGCATTGACTTATGTCTTTCCTTCAGCGTTTCAAGGAAGCTGAGATTTGAGTGAAGGTACATTTCATTCTGTACTTCTGAAATTTTATTTACCGCCTGTGTGAAGGTCTCCTCCGGAGCAATAATGCTTCTCATAGGCATAAAGTTGATTCTTAATCCGCCTGATTTCTTTTCTGCAATTGTTCCACGGCGATTGATAATCATTTTAAACGAAACGTCCTGCTGATTGTCGTTAAAACAGGAAAGTGCAGTTCTTACACCCATCGAAATTACTGAGTTCATTGAAAGAGCGTTTTCCTGACAAAGCTTCACGATCTTTTCGCTGTCCCTGTCGCTGATACTGAATTTTCTTGCATGAGCATCAGGTGTACCTGAATGAATATCTGCATAACGTTTATCAAACTGCTTCTTCTGCTGTTCCTTGAGTCGATTCTTAATTAAATAGTCTGTGAAAATCGGCTCAGATGTTTTTGCAAGAGAATCGAACCAATATTTTTTATCAATCTCGTGCTGTTCGGAAGCAAGATATTTTAACTCGTTCTCAAGAACAGGGATATACGGGCGCATCGGCTTCGGATACGCAGTACCCTTAGTCTTGCTGTTGTAAATCTCTATAATGTCGTTAAGAAAAACTTTAACAGAATAAGCATCCATTGCAAGGTGCTGGATGCGCATAAACAAACCGTGATAGCCTTTTGCAAATTTTATGATTGCAATTCTGTGAAGCTCACAGTTAAACATCGGGATGTTCTGTCTTGAAAAAGCAGTAAGCTTTTCTTCAGCTTCTTCAACTGTCATTTCGCTATAATCCCAGTTTTCAACCTTAAGCTCACTTTTTTCGGTAACATACTGCAGGATATTTATTTTGCCGTCTTTTACAAAACGAAGTCGCATTGTATCGCAACGCTCAATCGCTTCATAAATTGATTCCTTCATTATTTCTCTGTCGAAGTCACCCTTCCAATAATATCCGCAACCGATGTTGTTTACCGGATAACCTGAACCGTACTTGAGTGACATAAGATACATCATCTGCTGAGAGCTTGAAATGGGATAAGCTATAACATTTTTACCATCAGGCAAAGTTTTAACTATCATTTTTTCGCGTCCTCCTCAAAATTAAAATAATTTCTCTTGATTTTTCCTGTTGATGTTCTCGGGAACGGAATTTCTCTTATTCTGAAAGAATTAATCTGTCTGTCTGTGTTAAGAGATGCATTGACTCTGTCAACAATCTTTGCGATTTCTGATTCTATATCTTCCTTGGACATTCCCGCACAAAGCTGTTCTTCAGGGAACACCTCAGCGACAATGCTGTCCTTTTCAGCCATGACAACGATTTCCTTGATAATTCCGTCGTCAACAAACTTATTTTCAATTTCTTCGGGAGAAACGTTTTCACCGTTTGAAAGAATGATAAGATTCTTCTTTCTTCCGACAAGATATATATGACCATTTTCAATATATCCGAGGTCACCCGTATGGAGGTAACCGTCTTCTGTAAAGGCTTCGGCTGTTCTTTCAGGCTTTTTATAATATCCGAGCATAACTGACGGACCCTTGACCTGAATTTCACCGTCAACTACTCTTACATCGTCAACACCGTGAAGAGCACCGTTTGAATACTTATGATTTTCAGAAAAATCAGATGTTGTGATTCGCGGACTGCATTCGCTCATGCCGTAACCCTGACGTGCCGTGATTCCGTAATTTGCAAATTCGTCAATCAATGCACCGCTGAGAAACGCACTTCCTGCGATAATTCTTGTAAAATTCTTACCGACAACAAGCTCGGCAGCTTCACGCTTTGAGAGCTCCGGGTGCTTTCTTTCAGCAATCTTGATTTTTGTAAGAACAGATTTACAGATAAGTGGCACCATTCTTGCAATCGTAGGCTCAAATGCGAGCAAGTTTTTATAAAGACTTACAAGTGCACCGTTAAGACAAATCGTACTTCCGTCGTAAAGATTTTTGAGCACATCGCAAGCATAGCAGAAAACGTGATGCATCGGTAAAAGAGAAAGGTTTACGTCCTCATCCCTTGACTTGTAAGAATCGTAGCAAGAGTTGGCGGCAAGGTTGCCGTTGGAAAGCATAACTCCTTTTCTCTCGCCCGTTGTGCCTGAAGTGTATATTATAAGTGCACAATCCTGAGGATTAATTTCAATATCAGAAAGAGGAGCGTATTCAGAATCTGAAGAATATGTTGTAAACACATTTTCAAACCATTTCCAGTTACCGAGAGAAACGATCTGTCTTAAACGATTATATCGTTTGCCGATTTCATCTGCCTTCTTTGCGAATTCCTCCTCACAAAAAAGCATTTCAATATCAGCATCTTCGAAAAGCTGACAAGCTTCATCAACGGAGATGTTAGGATCAAACGGAACAACGACATTTCCACTGCAAATCATACCAGTAAGGCACGCTACATACTCATAGCTTGTCTTTCCGATAAATGCAATGTGCATTTTTTCCTTTTCAATTGTTTTGATATATCTGCTTACAGCAAGACAATCTTCCTTGAATTCAGCAAAGCTTTTTCTGCACATTTCAAAATCTCTGAAAAATCTGCAAAAATCCTTTTCACCGTATTCTTCTGCCGCAAAAACAACAAGATCCTTTACTGTTGAAATGCCATTTTTCAACTCGTCACTTCCCTCAGGTTTTGTTGGTTAATATACAATTTAAAATCGTGTGTTTTTGAAAAAAATATTCACTTTTTTTACACAATGCATATAATAACCTATTATAAAGAATTGTACTATTTTTTGAGGCTTTTGTCAACAAAAAAGTCTTACAGCTCAGTTGAACCGTAAGACTTTAAGTGTTGATTATTCGTTATTTTCCGTATATTTTTCTGCCTGCAAACGGAACATATATGCGTATTTTCCGTCAAGTTTCATCAGCTCGTCGTGGCTTCCCGATTCAACCACTCTGCCTTTTTCAAGCATAAGAATACGGTCGGCATGACGCGTTGTTGAAAGCCTGTGCGAAATAAAAACAACAGTCCTGTCCGTGCAGGTTTCGCTGATTGCTTTGTTCAGCTCATACTCTGAAACAGGGTCAAGATTTGCCGAAGGCTCATCAAGAATGATGTACGGGCAGTTTTTGTAAAAAGCTCTTGCAATTGCAATTTTCTGCTGTTCACCGCCCGAAAGCATAAGCCCGTCATCGTCGAATTCACGAAGGAGAATTGTGTCTGCTCCGTCCGGCAAATCTTTTGAGAATCCTGCCTTTCGGAGTGCATCCATTACCCTTTCGCTATCGTAATTTTTTTCGAGTGCAACGTTTTCACCGACGGTTGCACCAAACATCTGAAAATCCTGGAACACGGCTGAAAATCTTGCCCTGTGCGAGTCGACCGTAACGTCGCGTATATCCTTGCCGCCGATTTCGACAGAGCCTCCCGTAACGTCGTAAAGACGAAGAAGAAGGTTTGTCAGGGTTGTCTTTCCTGCGCCGTTATAGCCGACGAGTGCAATTTTCTCGCCCGGTTCAATTCTGAATGAAACATCTGACAGAGCATTCTCTTCTTTACCCTGATAGCGGAAGGAAAGGTTTTTCACTTCAATTGTTTCAGGTGTGCCACACTCTGCAACATCCTTACCGTCAACCACCTTTGTTGTTTCAGCCAGAAAGATACGGTATTTCTCAATCATACCTGCCCTTTCGGTAAAATTACGCACACCGTAAACCGTAAGAAAAAGTATTCCGCTACCTATCTGTACTGCACCGTTAAAGGTTGCAACAAAATCACCTGCAGACATATTGCCCGTAACAAGTGTCTGATATCCTATATACAAAGTCAGAATAACCATAAAACCGATAACCTGAATTACAGATTCCTGAACAAAGAATATTGAATCAATTTTCTTTACGTATTTATTCTGTGTTTTTACAATATCGTCTGCACTTTCACCGAATCTTTTATCAAGAAGCGGATAAAGACTGCCTGTGCGGATTTCGCCTGCATAATCGCGAAGGTAGAAAAGCCTTGCAAAATAGTCGCCTTTTCTGTGCTTTTCTGTTACAGCTTTTCTTCGTTTCATCATAAGGTCACCCGTATACTTTCCGACGGGTATAAAGAAGACAACCGAAAGAATAACAATCAGAAGACAAACAGGGTCAATCGTGACCATAACGGCACTTATTGCTATAAATGAAACAATTTCACCGATATAATGCTTGACGTTTGTAAGCATATACTTGATGTTTTCCGACGACATTTCAACAGCTAAAATAAAGTCGCTGTAATAACCCGGGTCATCATACTTTTCCATATCAAGCTTTGCAGCTTTTTTATAAAGCATAGACTGAATACCGAGGTCAAGCTTTTCCCTTTCTCTGTGTGCAAAAAGCTCAAAGAAAAGAGAATTCAGAATTTCGCTGAAAACAAGAACAAGAAGAATTACCGCAACACCGATAATTACATTCTTCGTATCGCCACCGTTTGTAACTTCATCAATGATATATTTAAGACCGATAACAGAAACCAATCTTCCCGGGAGAGAGTTCAGAAGTTGCTGTGCAACTTCTCCGATAACAAGCCAAGGCGACACCTTGAACATTATCCTGAGCATATACAAGATGTTTGATATTGTTCCGTGCTGATTTTTATCTTTTTTCCTCATATGCACTCCACACTCCCTTCTGTCTGAGTGTAGCTTGATGCCTGAAGAGAAAACATTTCGGAATAAATTCCGTTTTTGCTCATCAGCTCATCGTGAGTGCCTTCTTCAGCAACAGTTCCGTCACCGAAAACGTAAATTTTATCCGAAAGAACGGCACTTGAAAGTCTGTGAGAAATATAAATAACAGTTTTCTCCTGAGTTGCCGCGATAAGACTTTCGTACATCTTATATTCTGCAATCGGGTCAAGTGCAGACGAAGGCTCGTCAAGGATTGCAAGATCAAACTCTCTTGCAAACATTCTTGCAGCCGCAATTTTCTGCTGTTCACCGCCCGAAAGCCCAGTTCCCTTTTCGTCAAATTCACGAGTCAGGACGGTTTCCTCCTTCTGCGGAAGTGCATTTACACAGTCATAAGCACCGCTGTTTTTGAGTGCATAAGTGATTTTTTCTTTATCTTTTCCGCTGTCAACCTCACGGCAGATAATGTTTTCTCCGACACTCAGTGCAAACACTTTGTAATCCTGAAAAACAGTTGAAAGCCTGTTGCGGATTGATGCGATATCATACTCTCTGATATCCGTTCCGTTGTAAAGAATAGTTCCCTCATCAGGGTCGTAAAAACGCAGAAGAAGCTTTACAAACGTCGTTTTTCCCGCTCCGTTCTGACCGACAACAGCAACCGTTTCGCCCTTATTTATTTTAAGATTCACATTGGTAAGCGAAGGCTTTTTCGCTGACGGATAAGTGAATGAAACATTGCAAAATTCAAGTGTTTCAAGCTCGTCGGCTTCTTTTTTACCACCTGTCACAACAGATTCATATTCAAAAAATTCGCGCAGGTTTCCAAAATATTCTGCTTCCTTCCTGATTGAACCTATCGCCTCACTAAGGTCGTTGAAAACATCCTTCAGGTTGCTCATTGCTGTCATAATTACGGAGAAATCTGATATTGAAAGATTACGCTTGATTGCGAATCTGTATGCCGCGTAAATATAGGTTATAACAACAGGAAGGCTTGTGCCGAAAATTCCCGAAAGCACCTCTAAAAGAGCCATCTTTTTTCCGTATTTTTTAATAATTTCCCTGTTGTTTTCAACAGCTTTTTTGTACCTTGAATGCATTACTTCAAATATGCCCGATGTACGCATATCCTTTGCAAATTCACGAAGAAAAACCGTTCTTTTCACATAAGCCTTTGAACGCTTATGCAGGGTCATTTCCCTGTCCTTTTTCACTTCGATTTTGCCCTTGATTGATTCAAAAATCACAACAAAAATCATTGAAAAAAGAATAAGAAGTATTCTTGCATCAATTGAAATTACGTATGCAATAAGGAAAATTCCCGTCAGACTGCCTGAAATCATCATTGCGAAATAGTATCCGAAATCGCTGTAATGATTATCGCTGATTATTTCCGTTGCACGCTGATATTTGTCGTAGAACTCAGGGTTTTCAAAGCAAGCCATATCCACCTCTACGGCTTTTTTGAAAATCTTACGGTTAAGGTTTTTGTAACACACCTTCATAAGCTTTGAACAAACATAGTCAAAGAAGCAGTCCGTACCCTTTGCAAGAACTCCCGCAACGGCAAACATCGCTACGGCAAATGCAAACTTTCCGAACGTTCCACCGTTTTCGACTATATCGAGCAAAACCTTCAGGAACAGAATTTCCTGAACAAATCCCGTGAAAAACCAATATGCAATCATCGTCATAACCTGTGAAAATATCAGCAACGGTGCGCATGACGAAATAAGCTTGAGTGCATAAAAAGTGTTTCTCAGGTTTTCAAACCGCTGTTTCTTTTTTGGTTTGTTTTTTTGTTTCATTTTTCCTCCTCTCCCGTAGTTTTTACTTTTGCTGTTTCTGCTGTTGATACAGACAAAAAAAGCCCGGAAACAAAACGTTTCCGGGTTCAACAAATCAATATGCCTGTTAAGCAGAAACAGACACAACTACCGGATAATCGTTCTTCATTTTCTTTACTGTTAATCTTGTCATTATGTCTGTCTCCTTTCTTAAAATTTTAGCATTTACAATGCCCTTATAACTTAACATACGAGGCAGAAATTGTCAACAAAAACCGTAAAAATTATTTTTAAACAATACAAATTGTGTCCCGTTACCACAAAACATTGCACCTGCATAGAATGTATTGCGGGAAGTTGTTTCTTCCCTGCAAAAAAATGTAAAAAAATTTATATATTGTTAATATATATACCTATAAAAAGATTGAAAGTAGATGAATTTTGATGTATAATATGAAAGTTAATAATGGCTTATTGTTGCTTGGAGGAATACACAATGGAAGCTTATCTTGATAACAGTGCAACAACACCGCTTTGCAAAGAGGCTGTTGAAAAAATCAATTTCACCCTGACATCGTGTTGGGGCAATCCTTCGTCCCTTCATTCAAACGGTATTGCCGCTTCTGAGCTTCTTGAGGAATCAAGAGGTATTATCGCAAGCAAGCTTTCCTGCGAGCCGAACGAAATCATTTTTACCTCGGGCGGTACGGAAAGCAACAATATTGCTGTCCTCGGTGCGGCAAATGCACTTAAGAGAAGGGGCAGCCGTATCATCACCACTTCCGTTGAGCATCCGAGTGTTGATGAGCCGATCAAATACCTTGAAAGTCAGGGCTTTGACGTTATAAGACTCCGAGTTAATGAAAACGGACTTATTGACGAGCGTCAGCTTTATGCTGCAACAAATCCGTCTGTTGTTCTTATCAGCGTTATGTACGTCAACAACGAAGTCGGCACAATTCAGCCCGTTGAATTCGCAAAACGTGCCGCAGTACACGCAGGTGCAAATGCACTTATCCATTGCGATGCTGTTCAGGCTTTCGGCAAGGTTCAGCTCAAGCCATACAATATGGGGGTTGACCTTATGTCAATCAGCTCCCATAAAATCCACGGCCCTAAGGGTGCAGGTGCTCTTTTCATAAAGAAAGGTACACGCCTTGCCCCTCACTCATTGGGCGGACTTCAGGAAAATAAATTCCGTCCCGGCACTGAGCCTTTGCACGACATTGCAGGCTTTGCTGCTGCCGCAAAAGCATTGCCCGACTACCACCAGAGTCTTGAAAAAGCAACAGCTTTGCGTGACTACTTTGTTAAAAACGTTTCCGCAATGGAAAACGTAAAAATAAACTCACCTGCCAACGCATTGCCGTATATCACAAACATTTCCGTGCTCGGCATTCCGTCAGAGGTAATGCTCAATTACCTTGCAGAAATGGGAATTTACGTTTCAAGCGGTTCAGCCTGCTCAAAAGGACACAAGAGCCGAGTGCTGACAGCTATGAATCTTAATGACGAAAGAATTAACTCTGCGTTGAGAATCAGCATTTCAAGATTTACAACAAAGGAAGAAATTGACTACCTTCTTTACGGTATCGCAAACGCACAGAAAACAATGAGAAAGTTAAAATAAATTGAGGTTTCGTTTAAAATGAAAGAAATTATCCTTTTGAAAAACGGCGAGCTTGCCCTTAAGGGACTTAACCGCCACACTTTTGAAAATCAGCTTGTTAAAAATATGAAGCAAAGACTTCACGACCTCGGAAAAATCCGCTATGTGCAGTCACAGTCAACAATTATGGTTGAACCTATCGACGAAAGAGTTGACCTTGACGAAGCTTTCCGCAGATTGAAGAAAATCTTCGGCATTGCAGGATTGTCACGTTGCGCGGCAGTTGAAAAAAATATGGATGCAATACTTCCCGCAGCCTGTGAATACCTTCATGATGAGCTTCTTTTCGCTAAGACCTTCAAGGTTGAAGCAAAGCGTTCAGACAAAAAATTCCCGTTCAATTCTCCGCAGATATGTATGGAGCTTGGCGGTTATATACTTTCAAAATACCATCATCTCAAGGTTGACGTGCATAATCCCGACCTGATCGTCAATGTTGAAGTAAGAGACAGCTACGCTTACATTCACGGCAATCAGCACAAGGGTGCGGGAGGTATGCCCGTAGGTTCTGCAGGACAGGCCGCTATCCTTATTTCGGGCGGTATTGACAGTCCCGTTGCAGCCTGGATGATGGCAAAAAGAGGACTTCGCCTTTATGCAATTCATTTTGCTTCTCCTCCATACACAAGCCAGAGAGCAGAGATGAAGGTACATTCTCTTCTTCGTCAGGTTTCAAAATACAGCGGTGACATCCCGCTTTGTGTTGTACCGTTTACACACATTCAGGAAGAAATCAAAGACAACTGTCCCGAGGATCTTTTCACAATCATTATGCGCCGCTTTATGATGCGCTGTGCTGAAAGAATTGCAAAGGATCAGGGTTGCGGTGCTCTTATAACAGGCGAAAGCGTCGGTCAGGTTGCAAGCCAGACTATGCAGGCAATCGCTTGCACAGAAGCTGTTGTTGAGGAGCTTCCCCTCTTCCGTCCGCTTATCGGTATGGACAAGGACGAGGTTATTGAAATTTCAAGAAAGATTGATACTTTCGAAACCTCGATTCTTCCTTACGAGGATTGCTGTACGGTATTCACACCGAAGCATCCGCGTACACGTCCTCAGCTTCACGTTGTTGAGGAGGCTGAAAACGTACTTGACGTTGAAGCCCTCGTCGAAGAAGCGTTGAGCAATCTTAAATTTATCAACATTTCAGGTGAATGATTTGAAAACTTGTGAAATTATCAGTGTCGGCACTGAGCTGCTTTTAGGTGACATTTTAAATACAGATGCACAGTTCCTTTCGCAGGAGCTTGCAAAGCTTGGGCTTTCCGTTTTGCACCAGAGTACTGTCGGTGACAATCACGACAGACTTCTTGAACTGCTCGCACAGTCCGCAAAAAGAAGCGACATCATCATTCTTTCGGGCGGTCTTGGTCCTACACCCGACGATATTACAAAAGAAGTTGCCTGTGAATTTTTTGAAAAAGAGCTTGTACTTCACGAAGAAAGTCTTCAGAGAATGTCAGCGTATTTCACTGCTAAGGGTATCGAAATGCCTGAAACAAATAAAAAGCAGGCTATGCTTCCCGAAGACTGTGTTGTTTTTCAGAACAACAACGGAACTGCACCCGGACTTGCTATGGAAAAGGAAGGCAAACATATCCTCCTTCTCCCCGGTCCGCCGAGAGAGCTCAAGCCGATGTTTTACGAAAGTGCCGTACCTTACCTGAAGAAATTTTCGGACAAGGTTATAATTTCACACAATATCCGAACATTCGGAATCGGTGAATCAGCAATGTCAGAAATCGTAACAGATTTGCTTGATTCGTCCAACCCTACCGTTGCGCCGTACGCAAAAGACGGCGAAGCACTTCTTCGCGTTACTGCTATGGCAGACAACGAGGATGAAGCAGAAAAACTCTGCACCCCGATGATTGCAGAAATCAGAGAAAGACTTTCGGATTATATTTACGGCATCGACGTAAACTGCATTGAAGAAGCTGTTGTACCGATGCTTATTGAAAAAAATCTTAAGCTCGCAACTGCAGAATCCTGCACGGGCGGTCTTATCGGAAAAAGAATCACAAACGTATCGGGTGCATCAAAGGTTTTCGATTGCGGAATTATATCCTACTCAAATGAAATCAAACACCGCATCCTCGGTGTCAGTGAAGAAGCCCTCAGGGAATACGGTGCCGTCAGTGCTGAGGTTGCAAAGCAGATGGCAAAGGGTGCACTCGCTGTCAGCGGTGCAGACATTGCTGTTTCCGTAACAGGTATCGCAGGCCCGAACAGCGACGGCACATCAAAGCCCGTAGGTTTAAGCTATAT
>JAZRNR010000133.1:0-15144 GCA_045648305.1 Acutalibacteraceae bacterium | reverse complement strand
GTATAGAAATCTGATTTTTATAGTTAGCCGGAAAAAGTATGTGAGCATCGAGAAAGACCCGACATCAAAGTAAATTTGACGTCGGGTTTATTGGTTATTATGTCAATATGATAAGTCTGTAAAAAGGTTTATAATATTTTTAGATTTTTTATGTCACAAATCGTGTTTTGGCTGACTACTAAATAGAAAGCAAAAAGGAGGTGCGTACGGTGGACGAAAAATTGAATATCGAACAGTTTATAAATGACTGTTATGAGAAGTATTATCAAAGCTTACATAAATACTGCCGTGTGCGTCTCGGTGAGTTCAGCGAACACGCGGAAGATTGTGTGCAGGATGCTTTCGTCATACTTCAACGAAAACTTACTGAAGGCGAAACGATAGAACAGCCGAGGGCGTTTCTTTACAGAACTGCGGATAATTTCGTCAAACGGACGACGGAGCAATATATTAAGGAGCGTACGCGGACGGTCGACCTTGATACAGCAGAAAATACACCTGCACCGCCGATAATATCCGATGACTTTGACTACGATGCTTTTGCACAAATTCTGATATCCACTCTGACGGGGTCGGAGCAGGAGCTATACATACTGAAATATGTACAACGAAAATCGCTGAAAGAAATTGCAGAAATGCTTGGAATTCAACCGACAGCCGTCGCCAAACGGGTATCAAGGCTGCGGCAACGGATAAAAGACTTGATTTACGAACAGAATTTTTTCGAATGAGGTGATACAGTGAACAATATTATGATAAATAAAACAATCCTCAATGAAATTTTAGATGAAAACACATTGAAAGCTGAAATCGCAGAGCTTCTTAATGACGTGATTGATAAAGAACTTGAGAAGGACGAACCTGACTGCGACTTAATCGACGAATGTATAGATATACTCGATAATATCGAAAATGACGATTACTCAAATGTTATCCCGTTTATAAATAAGACCTACAAGGGCAGATTCAGCAAGAAGGTATGGAGCATACTTGTTGCGTGTGCAATTATTCTTGCCGCTTCAATCGGTACGGTTGCTGTCGGCTACACGGTAGAAAAAATCCGCGAAGCAAAAGAAGCGGAGAAAACAACGACCACAACAGTAACGACAACCACTACTACAACAACTACAACGACCACACAGACAACCGTTGCAATCACTCCGCAGAAACTTCTGCTGAACTTTGATTCATCGTTCAAGGATGAATATACCGTCGGTGAAAAGTTTGAGCCGAACGGAATCATTGTGAAAGTAGAAATGTCTGACGGTAGTATTAAAACCCTTTCTGCCGATGAATATGAAATCATTACTGACAAAAACTTCGGAAAAGAGGAAAAATACGAAACCGTTATAGTGAAATACGAAGACCTGAACGAAACATTCAAGGTAAGAGTTCTCCGTGACGAAGACACAAAGGTTCTCAACTCAATTTATGCCGCATTTCCCGATGATTTTGATTTCAGAACGGACGATATCAACAACATTGACCTTACAGGAATGGAGGTATATGCCGTTTACAGCGATAAGTCGGAAGAAAAAATTTCGGCAGGGGAATACACCGTTGAAACAGAAATTCTTCCTGATGGCAAAACGGCATTCGTAACAATTCGCTACGAGTCGGTTTATGCTCAGTTTGGCATAAAGGAAAGGCAATAAGGTGCGGCTATGAATAAAACTTTTTCTAAAATACTTTCACTCATTCTGGCGGTAGTTCTTACCGTCGGAATTGTGAGCATTAATACAGTTGTAGCCGATGCGGAAAGCTTTACCGAAGGCGAATGGATATACAGCATTAGTGAACTCAATGGCCTTATTATCATCGAAGGCTACACGGGTGCGGATTCGGTTGTCGAAATTCCGTCAGCGATTAACGGCAAGGCTGTAACCGAAATCGGTGCAGAAGCCTTTAAAAACAACACAAGCATAACCGAGGTTACAATTCCGTCGGGCGTTAAGTCAATCCGTAACGACGCGTTCAGCTATTGCACTTTGCTCAAAATGATAAGCTTTTCCGAAGGTCTGACCGAAATCCATACAGCCTTTGTCGGCACTGCGGTCGAAAGCGTTACGATTCCGTCAAGCGTAAAATACCTTTCCGAGGATGCTTTTGCAGACGGTTCGATTAAGGAAATCATAATTGAAGCGGAGCACGCAAGCGTTCTGAGCTTATGGTGCGTTGCAGACAATCCGATTCCTGAGGGGACAGAAATTGTTTTCAAAGGTATCCCCAAGGTCAGCACAGACTTAGATCTCAGAAATAACGGCTTTAGGTCTTACTGTAAGGACGGAAATTATTGTTACACTCCCGATTATTCGGCTGAAGCTCCGGAAACATTCACAAGCGGCAATTATAAATATATCCTCAATTCAGGTGAGGCGACGATTGTCCGCTGCTATGATTTTTCGTCGGAAGAAATAGTTGTGCCCGGTACTCTCGACGGCTATCCCGTTACGGCAATCGGTGATTTTGCCTTTTCAGCGGCTTCGTCCGTAGGCGCAAGCTGGGGCAATACAACTATCTCGTATACATATAATTATAAGGAAATCACCCTTCCTCAGGGTATTGAAACAATCGGCAGATACGCCTTTGCAGAAAACAAAAACCTGCAGGAGGTTGTTCTCCCTAATTCGTTGACAGACTTCGGTTACTGTGCATTTATGAACTGCAAAAACCTTGCAGCAGTAAATATCCCCGAAGGCATCGATACTCTTCCTGACTATCTTTTCAGCGGATGCGCAAAGCTCAAAATTTCCGATTTACCTGACGGTATGAAAATAATCTGCGACAATGCAATCAGCATCACCTCCGCAGAATTACTGCCGAACAGCATTGAATACCTCGGCAAGGAGCTTTTTGCAAGCTGTCAGGCAGAAAGCGTTACGCTTCCCGAAAATCTTAAAACAATGCGCGGTACATTCTATAAAATGCCGAATCTCAACGAGATTATCTTTAACGGTTCATTGAAAGAAATCGGAGAAAAAACCTTCTATGCCTGCAATTCACTTGCGGAACTTTCCGTTCCCGACAGCGTGACTCTGCTTGGAAACAGCGCATTTCAGAACTGCGCGAATTTATCGAAAGTATATATGTCCGAAAACGTGTCGCACATCCCTTTCCGTGCGTTTATGAACTGCAAATCGCTTACTGATTTTGAGTGGTATGCCGAAAAGCAGACTGTGGAAGACAGCGCATTCAGAGGCTGTCCGTTGGTGAGCTTTGACTTTTCAAAATCTCAGGGTATTGATTACGGTGCATTCAGCGAAACGGACATTGAAAAGGCAAAAATCGGTCAGCCTGAATGTGATGACGGACTTAAAATCAGCATCGGTGCGCAGAGCTTTATGTCCTGCGGTGAATTGCAGACGGTAGCCCTCGGCGGTAATGTTGACGAGATCGGCTCAAGAGCATTTGCGGATTGTTCAAGCCTTGAAACGGTCGTTATTTCAGATTCCGTTGAAAGAATTGCTCCCGATGCCTTCGACGGCTCGGAGAATGTAACAATCTATTGCTTCGCGAATTCTTATGCAGAAAACTTTGCAGTAGAAAACAAAATCAAGGTTACAACTCTCGTAATTGCTCCTATTCCTAATCAGACATATACAACGAAGAAAATTGAGCCCGAGCTGACGATTACAATATCCTCTCAGACTCTTACGAAAAACGATTATACAGCAGAGTATTACAATAATATAAATGTCGGCACAGCCAATGTTATCGTATCGGGCAAGGGTGACCTTGATATGCTCGTTACGAAAGCGGATTTTGCGATTGTTGCAAAGAGTGTGTCAAACCTGCAGATTTCACACATTTCCTCTCAGTACTATGACAACGGTGCAGCAATCAAGCCCGGCGTAACCGTCAAATATAACGGCGTAAAGCTCAAAGAGGGTACGGATTATACACTTTCATACGAAGATAACCGTAATGTCGGCACGGCAACGGTAAAAATCAAGGGCATCGGCAATTATAAAGGCACGGCAACTGCTAATTTTGAAATTGTTGAAGCAGAAACAGCGATAGAACGCTTCTTCCACGCTATCGCAGATTTCTTCCGTATGGCATGGAATTGGTTTATCGGTTTATTTATGAGATAAATTCGGGTTTGTTGAACAAATTTTAAATGATTATTGTAGGGGACGTCGTGCCCTACGAAACAGATTCAGACGTGTCCGTATGGGAGCATATTTGCTCCCGTATAAACAACACAAAACCCATGGGCAGATGATATCTGCCCCTACGAAGCCTATTCAAAAATGTAACGTAGGGCGGTGGCTTGCTGCCGCCGAAAACTGCAACCCAAATAAAAAATTTTTTAATAATTTCAAAAATTTATGTCACAAATCGCGTTTCGGCTGACTACTAAATGAAGACACAAAATAATGAGGTGGTTCTTTGTGCGTTAGTCATCCCGAAACAACAAATAAAACGTAAAGGAGAATGTATTATGAAGAAAGTTATATCGCTGTTTTTGGCAATTATAATGCTACTTTCGGTCTTCACGGTCGGGATTTCTGCGGCTGATGCTACGGATTACGAGCAATCCCTCCCTCCCGAAGGAAAAAGTAAGCTCACTGCTGACACTGTTTTTGAAAGCGGAGAAACTTACCTTGTAAATGATTATGAAGATTTCAAAATCTTTGTTGACCTCGTTAATGCGGGTCAGACGGGTGAGGGCTCAATCTTTGAGCTTACCTCTGATATCGTTGCAAATTACGGAGAATTCAGCCTTGACGAAAATAATGAGCCGCTTCATGGTGGAAGAGCGATAACCCAATATTCAAGGCTGACTCAGCATAGTTTAACCTCGGAATTCAAGGGTGTTTTTGACGGCAAGAATAATTCAATCATCGGTCTTTATAGCACCTCTTCAGGTCTTTTCAGCGTGCTCAACAGTGCCACTGTTCAAAATCTTTGCATCAATAATTCGCTTTTTGACCTCAGAGGCTCTTCTTCTGAAAGTGCAGGCGCACTCAGCTTAAAGGCTGAAAAAACAGTGGTGTCCAATGTTGTTTTCAAGGGCATCGTGATCAATGACGGCGCAAATACGGGCGGTATCGTCGGCGAAGCGAATAATATTTCTTCTTTCGACGGATGCCGTAACTACGGCACAGTAATCGGTGCTGATTACTGCGGCGGTATAATCGGCAAGCAGACTGATCTGAACGCGATAAGAGAATGCCTGAATAAGGGCAAAATCATTTCAAGCGGCAGCTATGTTGGTGGTATTGTTTCAACTCTCGGAAACGATACTGCGATTGAAGGATGCGCTAATGCGGGTGAAGTCTCAGCCGAAGGCAATTATGTCGGCGGTATCGTGGGCACTCTTGAGCTTGATTTGGTTCCTATGAAAAACTGCTACCATTCAGGCTCGGTCAGCGGTAACGATTATGTTGGCGGTCTTGCAGGCTCATTCCATACTCCGGGAGAAAATCTTGAAGGCTTGTTTGAAGCTCTTGATGCCGTAGAAGAAAAGCTGGAAAATGCGTACGATGCGTTTCTGTCTGGCGGTCCTAATTATAGATACGATGATGAAATTGAATACGAGATTATGGGCGACTCATTCTCAACAGATATTTACAGGGATGAGACTTACTGGAGAAGAGTGATAGAATATCTTGAAAATGAACGCGATTTAATCATCGACACAATTCGAAACTCAAACACCAGAAACCTTCTCTATTCATATTCCGCAGGCGATGTAACCGCTTCGGGCGAATATATCGGCTCCCTTTTCGGCGAGATGACGGGTTGCGTATGGCGCTGCGATTTTGTTGTTGTAAACTATGAAAAGAATCTTTTCTTAAGCGGTAAGGACTATATCAATGAAACGGTAGGAATAGCTCTCGGTTCAGCATCGGCTGATGCAAGGGCATACGCTCAGCCTAAAATTTATGAGGGCAATACGGTAACCTTGCAGAGTGAAGATTTTGCAGAAATGATGAGCAGCGGAAGCGAATTTATCGTTGATGCAAACGATGAAAACAACGGCTATGTTATGCTCAAATCATTTGCAAGCGTAGAAAACGAACCCGGTGCAGGCGGAGAAAACGAACCGGGATACAACGATGAAATCCCCGAAATCCCTGACGGATACGGTGGTTTATCCGCTGAAACAACGCTTGAAAGCGGAGAGACTTATTACATAAACAATTATGAAGATCTTAAAACTCTTTCATATCTCATTAACGAAAAAGGCGAAAGCACGCAGGGCGTAACTTTTGTTCAGACGAAGGATATCGTTGCAAACAGCGGCACTTTCAGCCTTGATGCGAACAATGCACCGCTTTATAACGGCAGCTCATCTTTGCCTGAGGCTTTTGAGTCAATCAAAAACTTCAGCGGTATATTCGACGGTCAGAATTATACAATCAGCGGTCTCTATCTTAACGCAGGTCTTTTTGAAAACTGCGAAGGTGCAGAGATTAAGAATATCTATATTGAAAACTCTCTCGTTTTAAACGAAAACGAAGCTTCAAGCGGTCTCGGAACAATCAGCTCCGTTTTCAAAAATTCAACTATGGCGGGATGTTCTGTTGACGCTATCGTTATCGGTAAGGGTAACGACGTCGGCGGTATTGTCGGCAAGATGGTGGAAAAATCGGCTGTAAGAGAAAGCCGTAATCTCGGCAATGTTTTCGGAGGCAGGAATGTCGGCGGTGTAGCAGGCGCAATGGATGCGAGCTATGCTTACGATTGCTACAATGCAGGTGATGTCTGCGGTAAAAGCTATGTCGGCGGTTTTGCAGGATATATGGACAATGCAGGCGCAGGCTCATCTTACAATATCGGTGATGTTAGTGGTGGCACAGTAGGCGGTTTCGCAGGATGTCTTGAAAAAAGTTCGCCTTCAAGCTGTTATACTGCCGGTAAGGTTAACGGAGCCTCTACCGGTGCCTTCTGCGGCGAATTTATAGGAGACTTTTTTGATATGTTCGATATATCCGGGTGCTATTTCCTCGGCTATTCACAATCGGGCTTCGATGCAAGTGGTACTGTTGGTTATTTATACAGTTTGTATAGGAAATACGGTAACAGCATTATGTATCCTCCCGGAAGCTACTATCCTGCAGTTGTATACACTCTCAGTGTTTCTCCGATGACGGAAGCAGAGCTTAAATCAAAGGATATGTTAATCAGCAATTCATTCGTTTATGATGCTGCAAATGAAAACGAAGGCTATCCTATGATGAAGTATTTCCATAAGGAGCATACTTTCTCAGATTATTCTGCAAATCAGGACGGTACAGTTCTTGTTGCACCCTGCAGCAGCAGAAAGTGCGAAGAAACTCATACAATAATGCATACCCATACATGGGGTGAATACACAACCGATGCAAACGGAAATCAGGCTGCAAAATGCCTTGATGAAATGTGCAAGTTCACAAATGTAAAAGATAAAACAATCAGCAGAGTAACGGTAGACCCGATTGATTTCACAACAAATGAAGGCAAGATATATAACTTCACCTTTGAAAAAGACGGCGATTATAAGCTGACGATTTCTGCTCCCGAAAAGGCTGCTTTGTGCGCATCGGTTTACCTTAACGGAGAACTCGTTGAGGAAAATACGATTTTGAAATGGACCGAGGGCTTGAATTTATCAAGCTATTATACTGAGGGAACGGTTCAGACGGCAGAAATTGAGCTTAAGGGAATTTCCGCGGGCGATAAGGTTGTTGTTATCCTTCACGATAAAACAGGCGTTGACGATACGATATCAAGGGTTTCATATTATTTGAAATATTATTATGAAAAATTTGCACCGTCTTCAGTGAAATTAACAATAGGCAAATTGTTGCCTCCGCCTGAAGAAATAACCGTAAATGTAGGCACAACGGATGTAATAACATTCACAGAGGATGAAACAAAGCTCTTTAAATTCTCAGCCGAAAAAGACGGCGATTATAAGTTTACAGTATCAGGTGCAGATAAGGCGCTTGTCAGAACTAAGGCGTATAAAAACGGAGAATTGCTCTCAGAAGAAATCGTTGCAACGAGCAGCGAGCTTTCATCGGCTTATGATAGCGTTATGATGCCTGCTTCGTCTCTTGAACTCAAGGGACTTGCAGCAGGGGATGAAATTGTCCTTGAAGTAACGGAAAGCGTAAACTGGGCAATCGATACAGAACCTGATTTCAAAGGCTTTGAAGAGTATTTTATGCCCTCAGGCGTAACGGTTTGCGTTGAGGATATAACTCCTCCTCCGCCCGAAGAAATTACCGTAAATGTAGGCACAACGGATGTAACAACATTCGAAGAGGATGAAACAAAGCTCTTTAAATTCTCAGCCGAAAAAGACGGCGATTATAAGTTTACAGTATCAGGTGCAGATAAGGCACTTGTCAGAATTAAGGCGTACAAAAACGGCGAACTGATATCAGAGGATATCGTTATGACAACAGACGAGCTTTCATCAGCTCATGAGATTTATATGAAATCCTTTGCTGAGTTTGAGCTTAAGGGTCTTGCAGCAGGCGACGAGATCGTTTTTGAAGTAACAGAAAGCGTAAACTATGCAGTCGAAACAGAACCGCACTTAAAAGGCTTGGAGCAGTATTTTATGCCCTCAGGTGTAACGGTTTGTGTTGAGGATATAACACCTCTTTTCAATTTCGGCGTAACCCCACAGCACATCAGAAAGAGCAACGGTATGGTTTATTATCCTGCGACGTTTGATTTCTCGATGTATGAAGATTCCGATATCCGTTATTCCGATATCTGCAGAGACAATGCAAACGGCGCTAACGGCTGGCCGACAACGTTTACTGCAAAGTATATCTACGATGCATCAATTCTCGATTTTATTGAGATTTATACAAACAGCAGCTTCGCTGAAGTGAAAGTCCTTGAACACGGCTCAACGGGTGAAACAGGCCCCGACGGTCAGGAGTATAATTACATTATCGTTCAGACAACCTTCTCTTCTATCGGATTTGGTGACGGAACAGGTATGTATTATCTCAAGTTTGCTGTTATTGAAGAAAAATTCATCAATGCGGACGGCTCGATCCGAACGGTTGTTGATAATGTACCATACAATGGTAATCCTTTTGCATGGGAGGTTACAGACCCGAACGGAGATATCCACGATTGGAGCAAGAGGGTTGAATTCAATTCATTTGACGGTGGTAAGGAGAGCTATATTTATAACGACCTTCTTCTTGAGGATGACCTTATAGAAACAAATGTTTATATAAATACAACTATCACTCCTGAGCACGCAAGAGTCGATAACTATGCGTACTATCCCGTTGAATATAAGCCGTCAGGCGGCAGAACCTATGAAAGCTGGGTAAGAACACTTACAGGCTATTCAGACGGTTCAACAAAGGCAAAATATTGGGTTTACTACGATTCAACAA
Source organism: Acutalibacteraceae bacterium (assembly GCA_045648305.1). Taxonomy (GTDB): domain Bacteria; phylum Bacillota; class Clostridia; order Oscillospirales; family Acutalibacteraceae; genus CAG-488. Next base: position 5,782 of record JAZRNR010000133.1, on the reverse strand, counting down.
CATTGGAGCTCGTCGATGCGCTTCCGTCAAAGGAGCTTTATGACCTTGGCGGTACGGTAACGGTTCTTGGAAAAGGTGTTCTTGATCCTGTAGCTTATCCGGGTATCAAATATGCTGTTGTTCAGGTTGAGTTTGAAGGCTTCTCCGACCTTGAGCCGGGATACCTGATGAGCTTTAAGTTCAATGTTCTTAAGGAAGACTTTATTGAAGCGGACGGCAGTGCGAAAAATCTTGTGCAGATAAGCCTTGAAGATTGGAGCGTTACGAACACGACAGGTAAGTCAATCGATGTAACTGATTATGTGTTTACAGATGTCTTCGAGCTTGCAGGTCTCAAAACATATAGTGACCTCATCATCGACGGTTATGTGCCGTTTGATCCTGAATTATTCGGAACGGATGAAGAGGTATTTGAGCTTGTCGGCGGTGCAACAGTTATGGCTCAGGGCGGTGTGAACTACATTGTAGGACTTCAGCCGAGCCTTACAAAGGCAAAGTTTAAGTCAACATATGTTAACTACGGGAATGTAGATGTTGAAATCAGCGCGACAACGTCCCGTTACCTCGGCACAGGTTCGACCGTAACGGTTAAGTCAAAATCAACAGGCGAGGTTATCGCAGAGTATGTTGTGGTGATTTACGGCGATGTTGACGGCTCTGCTACAATCAACGGACGAGATGCGCTCGCAGTTTCAAATTCAGTTTCAGGCGCAGCAGATGTACTTACAGGTGCGGCAAAGCTTGCGGCGAACGTTGAAGGCACACGAACAACAATCAACGCAAAAGATGCAGCTGTTCTCGATGCCGTTGCAGGCGGTACGATGATAATTGACCAGACAACGGGCAAGGGCATCGCAGCATAAAAGAAAGACAGTTCATTGAAAATAAATTCTCTCCTAACAGAAACTCCCGCGGGCAACCGCGGGAGTTCTTTTTTTGTCGATTTTTTCTGCAGTTTAGTAAATTATATTGATTTTAATCTCACAAAAATATATGATAAAATATAGAAAATAAAAAATTTTAAAAATTTTTCAAAAAATTATGTCACAAATCGCGTTTCGGCTGACTACTAAATGAAAAGAATTTTTGGAGGGATTGCAATGAAGAAAAGTCTTTCTGTTTTATTAGCAATAATTATAATGATGCTGATGACTGTTCCTGCTTTCGCCACAATAGTACACGAGGGTACTTGCGGCGAAAACCTGACATGGGAGTTCGATACTGCTACGGGTGTGTTGACTGTCAGCGGCGAGGGCGAGATGGATAATTACGATTACTCAGCCCCTTGGAAATCTTATAACAATAGTATTAAAAGCGTTGTAATCTCCGAAGGTGTTAAAAGTATCGGACAATGTGCTTTTGAGAGATCTCAATATCTTGAAACCGTAACAATCGCTGACGGAGTTGAGCGTATAGGAGAAGAAGCGTTTTTAAATTGTAGCAGGCTCATAAGTGTAACGATCGGTAACGGTGTTAAAACCATCGAAGATGAAGCGTTCCGCGATTGTTTCAGACTTAAAACCTTAACAATAGGCAACGGTTCCGAAACACGGATCGGCGAATATGTTTTTGATTCGTGCAAGCAACTTGAAACAGTAACATTAGGTACCGGTATCGCAAGTATCGGGCACTGTGCTTTTGACGGATGTGAAAACATCAAGGATGTATATCACACGGGCGATGTCGGCAGTTGGAGTGCGATTTATTTTGAATCTTTATACTCAAGCCCATTGGAGTATGCAGAAAATTTTTACATAAACAATAAACCTCTGGAAGGCGAAGTTGTAATTCCTGAAGGAGTTACACGCATCGGCTATTCTGCTTTTCAAAACCGTGACGATATTACAAGCGTAACAATCCCCGATAGCGTTACCGTTATAGAAAGAAGTGCTTTTGAAGACTGTGACGGGATTGAAACTGTAGTAATAGGTAACGGTGTTACAAGTATCGGTGTTTATGCATTTAATAATTGCGACAACCTCACAACGCTTACATTGGGTGAAAAGGTCACAACGATCGAAAGTGCAGCTTTCTCAGAATGCAAGAAGCTTGAGAGCCTGACCATACCTCAGAGTGTTACAACCATCAAAAATCATGCTTTCAAAAATTGCGAAGGGATTACTGAATTAACGTTCCTGGACAGTCCTGCAAGTATAGGCTATCAATCGTTTGCTTACTGTAAAAACCTTGTGAAAGTTGATCTCGGTGATGCAATTACGACTATCGGTGAAAGCTCCTTCTTTAATTGTTCTGCTATTACGGAGATAGACATCCCCGACAGTGTTACAATCATCGAGGCAGATGCTTTCTGTAATGGTCGTGCTCTCGAAAAAGTAACGATCGGCAAAGGCGCAACATCGATTGACGACTCATCATTTTTAAATGGTAACAGCGTTACGGAATATATTGTTGACCCGGAAAACAATGCATACACAAACGATGAATACGGAGCGTTGTTCAACAAGGAAATGACAGAACTTTTTTACTATCCTTTGGGAAATGAAAGAACAAACTACGCAATCCCCGACAGCGTTATGAGAATCAGGCAAGGAGCGTTTAACTCAGCAATCAATCTCGAAAGTGTTACCTTCGGCAAGGGCTTAAAATCTATTGATTGTAGAGCGTTTAACAGTTGCAGCAGCCTTAAAGAAGTTATAATTACGGATAATGTTGTAAGCATAGGTAACACTGCGTTTGGCGGTTGTGACGTCCTTGAAACCGTATCAATCGGAAACGGTGTTAAATACATCGGAGCGTTTGCATTCAAAGACTGCAATATTGAAAACCTAACACTCGGAAGCAACATCCGATTTATAGGTGACGGTGCTTTTGACTCTTCGCTTAAAAACGGCGATATAGTTATTCCTGACAGCGTTACGAAATTAGGAGAACGGGCTTTCTGCGAGTCTGGTTCTGAGAACATAACAATAGGCAGAGGCGTTACGGAAATAGAAGAATATGCGTTTGCTTCTAATTATAATTTAAAGACAGTAACAATTCCCAATACAGTAAAAGTAATTTCAACCGGAGCTTTCAACAGTTGTAGCGGTATCACAGATGTGTACTATGAAGGCACAAAGGAAATGTGGGAAAACTTAACTGTCGATTCCGTCAACTCCTATTTGCTTAATGCAACAGTTCACTTTGGCAATGTAGAGCTTGAGGAACAGCCGACACCCGAAGAACCCGTACCTCCTGAAGATGCTGACCTTTCACAAAAATGCGGTGACAATCTCTATTGGTCATTCAATGAAGAAACAGGCGAGCTTACAATCAGCGGTACAGGCGAGATGTATGATTTTTCGGATCGCTATGAAGATAATCCTGCTCCTTGGGTAGATGAGTTTGCCGGGGCGTTAAAAACAATAACTATATGTGAAGGTGTTACGAGTATAGGAGTATGTGCATTTGCTTATTGTTCTTACGTTACAAATATTTCAATTCCTGACAGTGTAACAAGTATAGGTAATTCCGCATTTATTGATTGTGATGACCTTGAAACCGTAACAATCGGAAATGGTGTTAAACACATCGGTGATGGTGCGTTTGCACACTGTTATTATCTTACTGATATTACAATCCCTGATAGTGTTACAGACATTGGTCAAGATGCGTTCAGTGGTTGTTATCACCTCACAAGCATTACAATGGGTAGAAACGTCTTATATATCGATTACGGTGCATTCGGCTCTTGCGAGAGTCTTACCGATATCTACTTCAACGGTACTTTGGCAGAGTGGTATAGTATAGCAGTAGGTATGCGTAATACGGCTTTTCTCGATGCAACGGTTCATGCGAAAGAAGAACCCCTCTTCGAGTTCGGCGTAACGGCACAGCACATCAGAAATCGATTCGATATGCTTTACTATCCTGTAAGCTTCGGCTTCCCGATGTATGACGATGCGGATATCCGTTATTCAGATATCTGTGCAGATGTTGCGGACCTCGCTTTCGGTTGCGATACGGAAATCGTTATGAAATATATCTACGATGCGACAACACTCGATTTCGTTTACGTATACGATGATTCGTGGAACGGCAGTGTCGAAGTTCTCGAACACGGCTCAACGGGTATGACAGGTGACGAAGGTCAGGAATATAATTATATTATTCTTAAGGCAAAGTTCTCCGCTGTTGGCTACGCGGACGGTAAAGCACCGTTCTTCCTTAAGTTCGCAGTCGTTGAAGATAATTTTATAAACAGCGACGGTACAGTAAGAAAGGTTATAGATAATGTTCCTTACAGCGAAGATCAGCTTTGTGTATGGAATGCCTGGGATCATGAAGGTGATTCCTTCGATTTCAGTAATAGAATAGAATTTAAATCATCAGATTATGAAACAAGCGGTCAAACATACGACGATTTGTTGCTTGAGGATGACATTATTGCAACTGATGTTGATATGCCTACCGTTACTTTCACACCCGAACACGCACGAAAGGGCGACCTTGCTTACTATCCGTGTATGTACGACAGCGATGTGGATTATGATGAGTGGGTTCGCTCTGCAACAGGCTTCAAGGACAGTACAACTAAGATTCAGATTAAGGTGAACTACGATTCTTCAACATTGGAGCTTCTCGATGCACTTCCGTCTAAGGAGCTTTATGACCTTGGCGGTACGGTAACAATTATCGAAACAGGCGATCTTTATCCGGATAACCCTGACTACGGACACATGAAATATGCAGTTGTTCAGTTGGATTTTGATGCTTTGGATTTTACTGACGGTTGTCTTTTCAGCCTTAAGTTCAGAGTTCTTCAGGAAAACTTCCTTGATGAAGAAGGCAGACCGATTGATCTTGTCAACTCCTTCGTTGCAGACTGGGTTGTAACAAGCAATGATGGTAAATCCCACGATTTAAGATATTATGTTTCAAGCAGTTATTTAGGTCTTGCAACCTTCGGCAGCTACGAAGAGCTTATCCTTGCAGATTATGAACCGTTTGACCCGATACTCCTCACCGATGTTACAGAGGTTACATACGTTCAGCAGGAAGATACTCACAAGACATTCACGGTGACAGTCAACGGCAGAAAGCAGATGATTCAGTTCATCGAGCCTACGGGCGGTACAAGAACATACGACAGATACCATAAGAATGTTAAGATCACAGGCTATAACGCAGACGGTGAAGTTGTAAATTCAATGGCACGTGACCTCGCTTACGAAGTATGGGAAATCTACTCTAATATGAGCGTTGGCGTTGAAATTCAGGTTCGCGGCAAGGAAGGTTATAAGTGGGACGAGTTCAGATACTCATTCACAATTGAGCCGTATAATCCAATAATTTCAATGGAACTTTCTTCAACCTCAGGCAAGAAAGGCCCCGTCCCTGCAACAGTTGTAGCAGATGAAAAGACCGAAAAGGTTATGTTCAAAATGCCTGATAACTCAACAGTCACCGTTGCATCAAAAGCAACTGATGAAAACGGAAACAAAATCTTCACCGGCAAAGCATGGATGAACAAAGAAGGTTTCAATGAAATCCGCGTTCTCATCTATCGCAATAACGTGTGGAGACAGGTGGGTACACTTGAATATACGGTTGAATAATTCATTGGAAATATAATGTTTCCATCCTAAACAAAAATCCCGTGGAGCAATCCACGGGATTTACTTTTATTAAGGCAAAGAAAAAATAAATCCGAACGCTTCGCCGACTATGGCTAAAGAGTTCGGATTTATCGTATTTGGCAGCGGAATAGGGATTCGAACCCCAACAAACAGAGTCAGAGTCTGTCGTGCTACCGTTACACAATTCCGCTAAAGAACAAGAG
>JAZRNR010000132.1:0-16336 GCA_045648305.1 Acutalibacteraceae bacterium | reverse complement strand
CACGGCTGAACAATCCGCTTCCGTGTGTTCTTGGAAGCAAACCAACCTCAGCGGAAAGAGGACGGATTTCGAGTATTCCTCTTCCGTCAACACGCTTCTGGTCATACATAAGCCAATTTCTTACAACGGTTTTCTGAAGCTTATAAAGCGCCTCGTCGATAAGTCCCTGATATTCTTCTTTAGGATACTTTTCTTCAAAGTGGTTATATACATCCTCGTATACTACCAAAAGTCTTGCGTCACGAACAGTCTTATCGTCTGTATCCATTGCCTGCTGAACCTTTTCTTCTGCATAGCCTCTGATATCAGCGAACAACTCTTCGTCAACTACCATATGCTCGTACTCGAACTTAGGCTTGCCGATTTCGTCCTGAATACCTTTAATGAATGCACAAATCTTTTTAATTTCTTCGTGAGCAAACATAATAGCATCAAACATCTGGTCCTCAGGAACCTCGTTTGCGCCTGCCTCAATCATAACAACCTTTTTTGCACTACCTGCAACAGTTAAGTTCATCTGAGAAACTTCTCTCTGAGCCTCTGTCGGGTTGATAACATATTCACCGTTAACAAGACCAACTGATACACCTGAGATCGGGCCATCCCATGGAATAGCTGAGATTGAAATAGCTACAGATACACCGATCATAGCTGTGATTTCGGGTGAGCAGTCAGGGTCAACTGACATAACTGTTGCAACAACGCCTACGTCGTTACGCATATCCTTCGGGAAAAGCGGACGGATAGGACGGTCGATAACACGTGATGCAAGAGTTGCTTTTTCGCTTGCCTTGCCTTCACGGCGCTGGAATGAACCGGGGATACGGCCTACAGCATAAAGCTTCTCTTCAAAGTCAACTGAAAGCGGGAAGAAATCTACGCCTTCTCTGGGCTTGTCAGCCATTGTTGCTGTACAAAGAACTTCTGTTTCGCCGTAACGGATAAGACATGAACCGCCTGCGAGCTGAGCCATCTTACCAACTTCAACTACGAGCGGACGGCCTGCGAGTGTTGTTTCGAATGTTCTGAAATCCTTAAAAAACATCTTTTTTACCTCTCTGAAAATTTTATTTCCATGTCAGGCAAGGATTTAGCAATAAACTCATAGCTTGAACTTCAAGCCATCAATTCACTGCTAAAATCCAAATTTTTGCCTGACAACAGATTCGTTGTTTGTTTTTTTCACCTTAATTACACAACAAGGCAGACAGTAAAATAGAATTTGCTGTCTGCCCCAAATGCCGTAATTATTTACGAATGCCAAGTCTTGCGATGATTGAACGGTATCTTTCGATGTCAACCTTCTGCAAGTAAGCAAGAAGGTTACGTCTGTGACCAACCATCTTAAGAAGACCACGTCTTGAGTGATGGTCCTTCTTGTGCTCCTTGAGATGCTCAGTAAGATCGTTGATTCTCTTTGTGAGAACAGCAATCTGAACCTCAGGTGAACCTGTGTCACCCTCGTGAAGAGCATATTCAGCCATGATAGCCTGCTTCTCTGCCTGTGTCATTGTTTTTCACCTCATTAAAATTATTTTATATGCTCCTGAATCCCAGGTTAAGGCAGGTGAATACCGCATGGCGGTTAAACCCAAAATCCGAGAAACGGAAACATAGCGAAGGTATTTTATCATACATTTTCGGTTTTGTAAAGGGGTATTTAAAAATTTTTGTTTCCGACAAATTTTTATAGGCATATACTGTAACAGGACGTAAAAAATAAAATCAGCAGATATGGGTAAACGGTGGCATTTTTGCCCACGGGGAGCCGTTGCTTACAGAAAGTGTCTGCTTCAGATATTCGTCGGCGGTGCAAAAGTACCGTCGGCGATTTTGGTTTTATTGTTGACCAAAACACCTTTTTCTATTATTATGTTAACGAAAAAGAAAAAGGAGAAAAAATATGACAAACAGAGAAAAGCTTCATTCGGGTCAGATTTACTATCCGAGCGATGAAGAAATTATGAAAGAACAGCTTTTGTGCCTTGAAAAGCTTTACGATTTTAATATGACACGTCCGCTTGAGCAGGAAAAGAGAGAAAATATGCTTAAGGAAATGTTTGCTGAAATCGGTGAGGGGTGCTACATTGAGCCTCCGCTTCATGCAAACTGGGGCGGAAAGCACGTTCATTTCGGCAAAATGGTTTATGCGAACTTCAATCTTACTATGGTTGATGACACGCACATTTATGTTGGTAATTACACACTCATCGGACCGAATGTAACAATTGCAACAGCAGGACATCCTATAGACCCTGAGCTTCGCGAAAAAGCATATCAGTTCAACAAATCTGTTCACATCGGCAAGAATTGCTGGATCGGTGCAGGTGCGGTAATTCTTCCGGGTATCACAATCGGGGATAATACAGTTATCGGTGCAGGAAGTGTCGTAACGAAAGATATTCCGTCGGGCGTTGTTGCTGTCGGAAACCCCTGTCGCGTTTTACGCGAAGTCGGTGAACACGACAAAGTATATTATTATAAGGATTGCAAAATTGATTATAATGGTATATAATACTAAATAATATACTTTAATTTCCAACAACACACAAGTCTGAAACACAATATATCACGCACATTCGAGCAGTTTTCTCTTTGCCATACGCGCGTATGCCTGCATCGAAAAGCTGCCCGACTGCACGCAATCTATTGTGTTTCAGATGCAAAGCAGTTTTGAAAGAGTAGATTTTTGTCTCGGCAAGGCAAAAATCTGCAGGAATACGCGGTTATTTCAAGGATTTTTAACGAAGCCGAGGCGGAAAGATACCTTTCAAAACCTTATGGTTTGTTGGAAATTAAAGTATAAAATTGAGAGGAGTATCAGTATATGAAACACCCCGAAATAGTTAGCAAAATGAGTCTTGAACAGAAGGCAGCTTTTGTGTCAGGCTATGACTACTGGCATCTTGAGGAAGCTCCTGAGCTCGGTCTTCCGAAGATTATGATTACAGACGGCCCTCACGGTCTTCGTAAGCAGAACAAAGACAAAAAGGCTTCTCAGGGAATCGGCCTCGGCAATTCAGTTCCGTCAACCTGCTTCCCTCCTGCATCAACATCTTCATGCTCATGGGACGAAGATCTTCTTCGTGAAGAAGGCGTTGCACTTGCAGAAGAATGTCTTAAAGAAGAAGTTTCGGTTGTTCTCGGCCCCGGCACAAACATCAAACGTGCACCGACTTGCGGCAGAAATTTCGAATATTTCAGTGAAGATCCGTACCTTGCAGGTAAATGCTCTGCAAGCTTTGTAAACGGTGTTCAGTCAATGGGCGTCGGTACATCACTCAAGCATTTCGCTTGTAACTCACAGGAAGCATTCCGTATGGTTATCAACGAGGTTGTTGACGAGCGTGCAATGCGCGAGCTTTATCTCACAGCTTTTGAAATCTGTGTAAAAGAAGCTCAGCCTTGGACAATTATGAACTCATACAACCGTATTAATGGTGTTTACTCTTCTCAGAATGAATGGCTTCAGGAAAAAGTTCTTCGCGGTGAGTGGGGATTCGAAGGTCTTCTTGTAACTGACTGGGGTTCATCAGTTGACCGTATTCCGGGTCTTTACAATGGTACTGATCTTGAAATGCCGTCTTCAGCAAGAATTAATACAAACAAAATTATCGCTGCAGTAAACAGCGGTGAACTTGATATTGCTGTTCTTGATAAGAGAGTTGACACAGTTGTTGACCTTATTGTTAAGTCAAAGCCGGCTCTTGCAAAGAAGCATACATACGACGTTGAAGCTCATCACGCAATCGCACGCAAGGTTGCTGAAGGTTCAATGGTTCTTCTTAAGAATAACGACAGCATTCTTCCGCTTAAGAAAGGTCAGAAGGTTGCAGTTATCGGTGAGCTTGCTGCATCTCCGCGTTTCCAGGGTGCAGGTTCTTCCGTTATCAATCCGAACAAGCTTGACAATGCTCTTGATGAGCTTAAGAAGCTTGGCGTAAATGTTGTTTACGCTCCGGGTTACGTTAAGAATAAAGATGAGGTTAAGGATGACCTCTTCGCAGAAGCAGTCAATGCAGCAAAGGGTGCAGATGTTGCTCTTGTTTTTGTTGGTCTTACAGATGAATTTGAAGGTGAAGGCTACGACAGAGAGAACATCGAAATGCCTTCAAGCCATAACAAGCTTGTTTCTGAAATCGCTAAAGCAAATGCAAACACAGCTGTTGTTCTTGCAGGCGGTTCAGTTATCCACCTTCCGTGGGTTAACGAAGTAAAAGCACTCCTCAGCACAGGCCTCGGCGGTCAGGCAGTCGGAAGTGCTACAGCAAACCTCCTCACAGGTGCAGTTAATCCGTCAGGTAAAACTTCAGAAACATATCCTCTTGCATACAGTGACAACCCGACATACGGCAACTATCCCGCAGGTCCTGTTACAAGTGAGCACAGAGAGTCAGTTTATATCGGTTACCGTTACTACGACAAGGCAGGTAAGAACGTTCTCTTCCCCTTCGGTTACGGTCTTTCATACACAACATTTGAATACAGCGACCTTCAGGTTTCTGCTGACAGCATCAAGGATACAGACACAGTAACAGTTTCCTTCAAGGTTAAGAATACAGGCAAAGTTTACGGCGGTGAAGTTGCACAGCTTTATGTTGCTGATAAGGAATCAACAATCTACCGTCCCGTTAAAGAGCTTCGCGGATTCAAGAAGGTATTCCTTAACCCCGGTGAAGAAAAAACAGTTACTCTTGAGCTTTCAAAGAGAGCATTCGCTTTCTACAATGTGAAGCTCGGTGACTGGATGGTTGAAACAGGTGAATTTGATATCCTTGTCGGTGCATCAAGCCGTGATATCAAGCTTTCAAAGACAATTACTGTTGAGTCAACAGTAAACGCTGAAATTCCTGATTACAGAGCAGTTGCTCCTGCTTACTACACAGCAGACGTTAACGGAATGAACGGTGCACAGTTTGAAGCTGTTCTTGGAAGCAAGCTTCCCGAAAATAAGCGTGACGAATCAAAGCCGATCGACCTCTACTGCTGTCTTAACGATGCAAGACACACTAAGTGGGGCGGCAGAATGTGCAATGCTATTGAAGGCATTATGGCTAAGTTCGGCTCAGCTGAAAACGGCGACGGAAAAATGATTGCTGCAATGGCAACACAGATTCCAATCCGTAACTTTATGGCTATGAGTATGGGTGTCTGCTCACCCGAAATTGTTGACGGTCTTCTTATGATTCTCAACGACGGTCAGTCAAGCTTCAAGGGTCTTATGAAGATTCTTGTAAGAATCCCCGGTGCACTCACAAGACTTCCTGCTCTTCTTAAATCAATCTAAATAAACAGTTAAGGACTTCGGTTTTCCCGAAGTCCTTTTGCTAATAAAAAATCCGACAGACATTGAGCCTGTCGGATATATTTTTATACTTAGATAACGCCCTGTGACATCATAGCGTCTGCAACCTTGATAAAGCCTGCAATGTTTGCACCTGCAACAAGGTTGTAGCCAAGGCCATACTCTTCTGCAGCTGCAGCTGATGAGTCGTGGATTGACTTCATGATTGACTTAAGTCTGTTGTCAACCTTCTCTGTTGTCCAGTTGTAACGAAGTGAGTTCTGTGACATTTCAAGAGCTGAAACAGCAACACCACCTGCGTTAACTGCCTTTGAAGGAGCAACTGCCTTACAGTTTTCCATAAGGAATGCAAGAGCATCGTTTGTTGAAGGCATATTTGAAACCTCGATGTAATACTTAACACCATTTTCAACAAGCTGCTTTGCTTCGACGATAGAAACTTCGTTCTGTGTTGCGCAAGGCATTGCGATATCAACAGGAACGTTCCACGGCTTCTGACCCGGGAAGAACTCAACGCCGAACTTATCAGCATAATCCTGAACCTTATCTCTGCCTGATGAACGCATGTCAAGCATAAAGTTGATCTTCTCATCTGTATTGATTCCGTCGGGATCGTAAACATAACCGTCAGGACCTGAAATTGTAACAACTTTACCGCCAAGCTCAGTAACCTTCTTAACTGTACCCCAAGCAACATTACCGAAGCCTGAAACAGCAACTGTCTTGCCTTCGATTGTCTCGCCGAAGTGAGCAAGAACTTCCTGTGCATAATAAGTTGCACCGAAACCTGTAGCCTCAGGTCTTACGAGTGAACCACCATATGAAAGGCCCTTACCTGTGATAACACCGTTTTCAAAGTTACCCTTGATACGTCTGTACTGACCGAAAAGGTAACCGATTTCTCTGCCGCCAACACCAACGTCACCTGCAGGAACGTCAACGTTAGGACCGATGTGTCTGTAAAGCTCTGTCATAAATGCCTGGCAGAAACGAAGAACTTCTCTGTCTGACTTGCCTCTGGGGTCAAAGTCTGAACCACCCTTAGCACCGCCGATAGGAAGGCTTGTAAGGCTGTTTTTAAATGTCTGCTCAAAAGCAAGGAACTTAATGATACCGCTGTAAACTGAAGGGTGGAAACGAAGACCGCCCTTGTAAGGACCGATTGCACTGTTGAACTGTACACGGTAACCTGTGTTAACCTGTACCTTGCCGTTGTCATCAACCCATGAAACACGGAATGTGATCTGTCTTTCAGGCTCAACCATTCTTTCAAGCAAGCCTGCAGCCTCGTATTCCGGATGCTTATCAATAACGGGAACAAGGCTTCTGAGAACCTCAGTTACAGTCTGAACGAATTCAGGCTCGTGAGGATGTTTTTTTGCCACGTCGGCAATAACTCTTTCTACATAATTCATATAAGGTCATCTCCTTAAAATAAGCGAAAACGTAAAGGTGACTGAAACAGTCAGCATAACACAAATTAATGTGTATTCATAAAAACTGAAAATAATGCCCAGACAAATCCCTTATGTCACACTATAAAATACCGTCCTATTATACTACCATATTTTCTGAATTTCAACAGTAAATTTTGAAAAAATCACAAAAAAACAGGGTGACTTTTAGTCACCCTGCCTAAATTGTTTAATTAATACATAAACATGAATGCAACTGAAACGCCAAGAGCGATTACGAAGAAGCCAACTGCAACAAACTTTGTGATTTTTGCAAGCTTCTGCTCAATTGTCTTGCCCTTAGTTTTGCCGAAAAATGTATCAGCACCGCCTGAAATTGCACCTGAAAGACCAGCTGAACGGCTCTCCTGAAGAAGAACTGAAACAATAAGGATAATAGCAAGTATGATAAGCACTATACCTAAAACGTACTGAATAGCAGACATAATTAAACCTCCGTTAGTATTTTTACCAAGACATTCTAACACACATTATTTAAAAATGCAATAGAAATTTTTAATCTAAAAGAAAAATAGTAAGAATTTTCCGATAATTATTAAAGAAAATTCGGTTAATATAATCTTAGCGAAAGAAAACGATTGTTTGCGTCTGTTCGTTTTTTCGCTGCCACCGTCGTGAGGAAGCTCACCCGGTGGCATTTTATATTATATCAATGACATCTGTTCTCCAGTGTCCTCTGCACTGAGAAGTGCTCCTGCAGCAGGAAGATTTTTCGTCTTATATCGGTAAGGCTTTGCGAATTCACCCTTCTTGTAATCTCTTACCTTTTTAAGGATATGACCCTTCTTCATCGTCATAACTGAAACACCCTGGGTGTCCTTTGTTGTTTTGGGCGAAATTGCACCGGTGTTGATAAGAAGAAGTCTGCCTGAAGTAGATTCAAGAACAAGGTCGCAGTCCTCAACAATGTGACGGATTGCGCCGATCGGGAATTTATCGCTGTAAGCCTTGATAAGCTTTTTACGGTTAGTCTTCGTTGCATATGCTGAAAGGTCAACCTTTGCGACTTTACCGTTTTCAAAGAAGAACATTACATATCCCTTGTAATCAAGCGTTGCTATCATATAGATTACGTTTTCGCCCGGATCCATTTCAAGCTTTGATGCTACGAAATCACCGAGCACACTTGCTTTACCAAGATCAAATTCAGAAGCCTTTGATTTATACACCTGACATTTGTCCGTAAAGAAAAGAAGCTCTGTGTTGTTTGTTGCCTCAAGCTCAAGAAGCATTTCGTCGCCTTCCTTGAGCTTCTGCTCGCCGCTTGTACGAAGAGCCTGAGGTGTAATCTTTTTGAAATAGCCTTCCTTTGTAAAGAAGAGATTTACAGGGAAATCGGGTTCTTCCTCTTCCTTTTCTTCAAAAGCAATGTCAATAGCAAAGATGATTTCAGTCTTTCTTGGCTGACCGTATTTCTTTGCAATATCGTTAAGCTCGTTGACAATAATCTTCTTTACCTTTGACTTGTGAGCAAGGATATCTTCCATTCTTTCAATATCCTCACGAAGCTTTTCAATATCCTGAGTACGCTTCAAGATGTATTCGCGGTTGAGGTGACGAAGCTTGATTTCAGCAACGTAATTCGCCTGAATTTCGTCAATACCGAAACCGATCATCAAGTTCGGAACAACTTCACTTTCTTCGTCTGTCTCACGGATAATCTTGATAGCCTTGTCAATATCAAGAAGAATTTTCTGCAAACCTTCAAGCAAGTGGAGCTTTTCCTTCGCCTTTGTGAGTTCAAAGAAAACTCTGCGGCGAACGCCTTCTGTGCGGAACGCAATCCATTCAAGAAGAATATCGCGCACGCCAAGCACCTTCGGTACACCTGCGATAAGAAGGTTGAAGTTACAGGAAAATGTATCCTCAAGAGTAGTAGCTTTATAAAGCTTCTGCATAAGTTTGTCGGGGTCAGCACCCTTCTTGAGGTCAATTGTGATTTTAAGACCTGATTTATCCGTTTCATCACGGATATCGCTGATTTCACGAACCGAACCTGACTTATACTTTTCAATGATTTTATCGATGATAGCTTCTGCCGTTGTTGTCGGCGGAATTTCTGTTATTTCAATGCACTTGTTATCCTTATCGTAACGGTACTTCGCTCTCACCTTAAAGCCACCGCGTCCCGTGCGGTAGATTGCATCCATAGCATCACGGTCATAAACAAGCTGACCTCCGCCAACAAAATCGGGAGCCTTGAGAGTTTCGGTAATATCTGCATCCTCATCTTTGATAAGAGCGACAGTAGTGTCACAGATTTCCTGAAGATTGAAAGAGCAGATTGAGCTTGCCATACCAACAGCGATACCCGTTGTCGGGTTGGTTAGCACCGTCGGGAATTTAACGGGAAGCAAGGTCGGCTCCTTTGTTGTGTTGTCATAGTTATCAACAAAGTCAACAGTATCCTTGTCAATATCAGCAAAAAGCTCAGCGCAAATCGGAGCAAGCTTTGCCTCAGTATATCGCGGAGCTGCCCACTGCATATCTCTTGAATAAGCTTTACCGAAGTTACCCTTTGAGTCAACAAACGGATGAAGAAGAGCCTCGTAACCTCTTGAAAGACGTACCATTGTATCGTAGATAGCCGCATCACCGTGAGGGTTAAGCTTCATTGTCTGTCCAACGATGTTTGCAGACTTAGTTCTTGCACCCGTAAGAAGGCCCATTTTATACATTGTATAAAGAAGCTTTCTGTGAGATGGCTTAAAACCGTCAATTTCAGGAATCGCACGTGACAGAATAACGCTCATAGCGTAAGGCATATAGTTAGTTTCAAGAGTTTCAGTAATGTTCTGTCTTAAAACCGTACCCGCACCAAGTATGTGGGTGTTCGGATTCATTTCTTCTTCAGTTTTTACAACCTCTTTTTTCTTTCTTGCCATACTGTCACCTCCCTTAGCTTAAGTCAAGCATATCGATGTACATATAACCGTTGTCGGCAATATGCTCTTTTCTGCCTGCAAGATTATCACCGAGAAGCATATCGAAAATCTGAGCAGTTCGCTCTGCATCCTCGGGAAGAATTTCAACAAGACGTCTTGTTTTCGGATTCATTGTTGTCAGCCACATCATTTCAGCCTCGTTTTCACCAAGACCCTTTGAACGCTGAACCGTGTATTTTGCATTACCGATTTCTTCAAGAGCAGCTGTCTTTTCCTGCTCGGTATATGCGAACCATACCTGATCCTTTGTGTTGATTTCATAAAGCGGAGTTTCCGCGATAAAAACCTTGCCCTCTTCAATAAGAGTCGGCATAAGGCGGTAAATCATTGTAAGAATAAGTGTACGGATCTGGAAGCCGTCGACGTCGGCATCGGTACAGATGATGACTTTGTTGTAGCGAAGAAGGTCAAGATTAAACTCTGCAAGTCCCTTCATATGCTTTGACTTGACTTCAACACCGCAACCGAGAACCTTTATAAGGTCGGTAATGATTTCGCTTTTGAAAATCTTATCGTATTCACACTTAAGACAGTTAAGAATCTTACCGCGGACCGGCATAAGAGCCTGAAACTCGGAGTTTCGTGCCTGCTTACAGGCACCAAGAGCTGAATCACCCTCCACGATGAAGAGTTCTCTTTCTTCCGCATTCTTTGCACGGCAGTCAACAAACTTCTGAACTCTGTTTGCAAGGTCATTTGTTGTTGTGAGTGACTTTTTAATAGTCTGTCTTGTAACCTCTGCTTTAACACGGCTACGCATATTTATAAGAACCTGATTTGCTATTTTTTCAGCTTCGGTTCTGTTTTCGATGAAGTAAATCTCAAGCTGATGCTTGAAGAAATCTGTCATCGCTTCCTGAATAAACTTGTTTGTGATTGCCTTCTTTGTCTGGTTTTCATACGAAGTTTCAGTTGAGAAAGATGAAACAACAAGAACGAGGCAATCCTCTATATCCTCAAACTTGATTCTCGGATCAGATTTTGTATATTTACCGTTTGTTTTAAGATAAGAATCTATCTGATATGTGAATGCGTTTCTTACTGCCTTTTCGGGTGCACCGCCGTGCTCAAGCCAGCTTGAGTTATGGTAATATTCCTTCTTCTGCGACTTGTTTGAGAAGCAGAGGGCAGAAGTTATAAGCACTTTATAATCCTTATGATCTTCACGGTCACGGCCGACTCTTTCTGTCTGCCAGGACTGGACAGATGTCATTGCGGCATCTTCTGCAACTTCTGTTACATAGTCTGTAATACCGTTTTCGTAGAAATATTCAAAAGTTTCAAACTGTGTTTTATTGAGCTGATTTTTAAGAATAAATTTGAGTCCCGAATTGACAATCGCCTGACGTTTGAGAATATCTTTATAATACTCAAGAGGAACAGCAATATCCGTAAAAACCTTGAGATCGGGACGCCACTTGATGCGAGAGCCCGTATCACGCTTTGTGTATGGCTCTTTTTCCATCTGACCTACAAGCTTACCCTTTTTGAAGTTGAGCTTGTAGCAGAAGCCGTCACGGTGAATTTCAGCCTCCATATACTCTGATGCAAACTGAGTTGCACAAAGACCAAGACCGTTAAGACCGAGAGAATAACCGTAGCTGTTGTCGCCGCCCTTTGAGTATTTACCGCCTGCATAAAGAGTACAGAAAACAAGCTCCCAGTTAAATTTCTTTTCCTTCGTATTGTAGTCAACGGGAATGCCTCGGCCAAAGTCCTGAATTTCGACTGAATGGTCAAGGTAACGTGTGATAACTATTTTATCGCCGAAGCCCTCACGAGCCTCGTCTATTGAGTTTGACAAAATCTCAAAAACGGAATGCTGACATCCGTCTATATCGTCAGAACCGAAAATAACCGCAGGACGTTTACGTACCTGGTCAGGTCCTTTGAGGGAAACTATGTCATCATTGCCGTAGCTTGCCTTTTTTGCCATAACTACACTCCTTTAAATTTAGTTAATATACGCCGACTGATATTTACGTCGGCTACAGAAAATACCATTTTATATTTTACACTATATCTTGTGGTTTAGTCAAGTTTTTTGTTGAATTTGAAGTGGTTGCAGTACGGTTTGAAGGACTGTAAGATTGTTTTGTCCGTGCTTTACTTTGGCTATAAATAAAACACTTGTAAAAGCTGATTACAACTTCTACAAGTGTTTTTCTTGATGTAATTATCTCCAGTTAAACGGTCGGAGCATAAAGTCGACGTCTTCTTTGTTTTCGGGGATAAGACCGAAGGAAGAAACTCTGCTTATTCCGTGTGATTTGAATGCGTCGTAAAGCTCTTCGTTAGCTTTGAGTCTGAACGGATTAAGGAAAAAGTATTCACCGAGGAACTGGTTAGCCTTGAAATATTCCCAGCTTAAGTTTGCAACTTCAACGTTGAATCGCTGTTCGTCCGTGATGTCTGCATTAAGTGCTTTTTTCCAAAGGCGGTCAAGCTTTGATATCGTGTGAATCGGATAGTATCCGGACTGATAATGCCAGTCAAAGTCGAAAGCGTGAGCTGTTGCTGCAATCTGTGCTGTCTGAATATCAAGGATTTCTTTGATATATGGTGCTGCATCTTCACCGTAATATGCTTTGATGAAGTCCATCATATGATATTCAACGTCGCAGTCAACATCCCACTGAAGCTTTGTGAGAAGATAGTTCCTGAGTTCGTTGAATGCCGCATAGTGTCCGTCACCGCAGTTGTAAATGTAACCTGTAATGCCGATGTCGTGCATATACTTCATTGTTGACTGCATTGTGCCGAAGTTTGAGAAAAACTGAGCAACGTTAAGGAAATTGATTGTGTAATCGTAGATGTAAGTTGTTTCTGCAACCTTTGTCCAGTTGAGGAAATCTTCAGCAATTCTCGGCTCGTGTTCACCGTAAGCTGTAAGAAGTGTTTCTTCCTGCACATCCTCGTTACCACATTCTGTGAGCGGATGGCTTCGGCAGGCACTGTGGAGTCCGCAGAGAACAGGAGCAACATTTTTATTGCACTTAAGGCTTAAATCCTGCGGAGGTCTTTCTGTTTCAAGATAAGCGAAGAAAGTGAACATAAAGTCAGGATAATCTTCGTCGAGTGCATCTGCAAGGTTGTTTGTGAAGATAAGAGTCGGAGCACAGACACTACCGTACTTTTCGTAAAGAGCCTCACAGCTTTCACAATGGCAGTAGTTCTGATTGTCCTTCTGTCCGATATGAACATATTTTGCACCGATTGTGTTCGCTTCAATTTTTTCTCTTACGCTCGCAATTGTGATATCAAGAACATCAGGATGTGTAAGACATACGTGGTCGGTTGAACGTGTACCGTCTTCCTGAAGAGCAAAGTATTCGGGATGCTCAGCAAAAAGTGAATCGGGAACAAGAGAGGGGAGTGAAGCATCCCATACAACATAAGTAAGTGCACCACCGTATGCTGTTGCAGGCTGCCAGAAAGAAACGTTCATCTTGGTTCTTGCTCTGTGTGCATCGTTTGTGCCTGCACAGTCATTTCTTCTTACTGAGAATGACGGTTCAACCGTTCTGTCAATATCAGCATCAACAATGATATCTTCGTTCTCGGGAACAACTTCGAGTGTCGGTGTGAACCAACGAACACCGAGGTATTCCTCAAGGAAGGTGTAAACACCGTAGAGTGTGCCTCTGCTGTCTGCACCTGCAATTACGAAGTAATTACCGTCAGAGTAAAGTCTGAAACCATCAGTTTTGATTTCGGAACGGTCGATTGCAACAATACTTTCTTCAAGCTCTGTTTCACCGATGATGAAAGCTTTACTGCCTTTCGGAAGATTGCTTTCTGTGACGATATCAAGCTTTGCACCGCTGATTTTTTCAATGTATGTCTGCAATTCTTCGGTTGCGGTAACAATACATTCGTCAGGGTTTTCAGCTGTAACAATATAATATTCAGAAACTCCGTTATCAACAATTACCATTTCGGTTGTGACTGACGGGGGAGTGTAAATTCCTCCGCCATAGTCGATGTTTTTGTCAACCGGGATAAGTCCCATTGAAAGAAACAGAACCTCAATAACGCAGAATAACGCTTTGATATATTCTAACATAAGGTCACATCCTTACTTTGCTTTGTTTGTCATTGTGAATTCAAGCTCGCCACCGCCCATAAGCTGGTCGTGAGTGATATAGCAACCGTCAAGCTCAACACCATTGAGCTTAATTGATTCAACATAAACATTTTTCTTGCCCTGGTTGTGAGCTGTAACTTTAAGAGTCTTGCCGTTGCCGAGAGCAATTTCAGCACTGTCAAGGTTCGGTGAACCGAGCCAGTATTTGTCGCTGCCTGCAAGCGGATAGAAGCCCATTGCAGAGAATACGTACCAGGAGCTGAGTGTACCGCCGTCATCGTTACCGTCAAGTCCGTTGATGTCGTCACTGAAACGTTCGTCAAGTGTCCAACGTACCCATTTCTGTGTAAGATCGGGTCTGCCTGCATTTGCGAAGAGGTAAGGCGTATGGATATCGTGCTGATTACCGATCCAGAAGCCGTGACTCGGGTCGATTGCCGCACGGTTGAGTGAAGCATCCTTCATAAACTTGTTAAGCTCGGAAACGAAATATTCTTCTGAACCAAAGAGTTCAATCATTCCGTCAATATCGTGAATAGCACTCCAACGCCACTGTCTTGCACTGCCTTCACTGTAGCAGGATGCGAACTTTTTGATCATAACTGCATCATAGAATGCTGTGATATACGGGCTGAAGTTCCATACGAATGTGCCGTCGGAATTTCTTGCCTGGAAGTACTTTGTTTCAGGGTTGAAAAGATTTTTATAATACATTGCCTTTTCGCTGTATCTTTCAACGTCTTCAGTGTAACCGAGCTGTTCGGCAAGAACGGCAATTGCATTGTCTTCCCACGCATACTCAAGTGTAAAACTTACAGATTCTTCACCGTTTGCGAGGTCATCGGGAATGTAGCCGTACTCGTTATATTCCTTGATGAAGTTTCTGCCTGAACGGTTAACGCTGTTTTCTGATGAGTTTTTCATATATTTGTAAAGAGTTTCAACATCAAAATCACGGAACCCCTTAAGATAGCTTTCTGTTATCATGATGTTTGTCGGGTCACCGTGCATTGAAGAAGCATAACCTGCACCCATCGGCCATCTCGGAATTGATCCGCCGATCTTTGCCATTTCAACAAGGCTGTTGAGGCAGTCATTCTGAATTTCAGGCTCAATAAGAGTGTAAAGTGAGTGAGTATCACGGCATGTATCCCAGAGTGACATATCGGATCTGTAAGTATAGCCGTCAGCAATGTGAACCTTTTTGTCAAAGCCGAGGTATTCACCGTTGACGTCTGTGAAATCTGTCGGCATAATCATGCTGTGGTAAAGAGCGGTATAGAATACTCGCATAATCTCTTCGTCAGGGCTCTTAACCTTGATTTCTGAAAGATTTTCGTCCCAATTTTCAACGGCTTTGTTTCTTACACCGTCAAAGTCAAGGTCGCCTGTTTCAGCTTCAAGATTAAGCTTTGCGTTTTCAACACTTACAAAGCTTACTGCAAGCTTAAGTTCAACGCTGTCGTCCTTGATATTTCCAAAGTTGATATCAACTCCGAGGTCTGAAGAATCGCCAGTAACTTCAAATGACTTGATTTCTTTGTCTGCTTTAGCGACAAAATAAACGGGAAGACCGTCGTATCTGCTGGAGAAAGCGGCGTAAATAACGCTTCCGCCTGTAATAAGACCTGTTTCGGGGTCATATTCTGCAAAGCCACTGTCAGAGCCGTAGTTACCGGCTGTGCTTGTCACGTCAATAAAAAGTCGGGCATCTTTGGAATTGCCGAAAGTATATCTGTGAACACCTGTGTGGTCATCCGCTGTAAGCTCAACAAGGCAGTCAACCGACTTAAGGTGAACAGCGTAGTAACCGGGAGCCGCAACTTCATTTTTGTGAGAGTACGGGAGAATGTCAACCTTACTGTTTCCGACAGTAGGTGTTACACGGAAAATCTGATAATCTTCCGCACCTGTACCTGAAAGTCGGGAATGGCTGAAGCCTTTAATATGTCCGTGCTCGTAATAATATCCCGATGTGTTTGTTTTGAATATGTATGCACCACCGATGAAAGAGGTATCAGGACCGAGTCTTACTGAACCGAAAGGTGTGCATGCTGCGGGGCTGAGCATACCGCAAGCCCAGGGTGTACCGCCTGTGCCGATAAACGGATCAACGTACTG
This sequence comes from Acutalibacteraceae bacterium, assembly GCA_045648305.1. Taxonomy (GTDB): domain Bacteria; phylum Bacillota; class Clostridia; order Oscillospirales; family Acutalibacteraceae; genus CAG-488. The sequence continues at coordinate 403 of JAZRNR010000132.1, read as the reverse complement.
TGTGTACTCACCGACAACCGGTTCGGGCATTTCAACAGGCATCATTGCGATACCGTTAAAAAGTCCTGCAAATGCAGTTTCAAAAACGATAAATACGGAAACGATTATTCTTATGATTGGCCACATAAAAAATCCCTCCAAAGAAATATTATAACTCAACTATATATTAGAAACAGAAAAAAGTCAAATTTTATTAAAAGAAAAAAGGGGCTGTTAAAAAAGTGCAGACCGCATAAAACAAGCAAAGAAAGAGTTCCTTCAAAGTTTTTAATACTTGAAGAAAAGTTTTCACAGATGAAAGAAATTACATCTAATTCTGAATATGAAGACTTATTTATGATAACCAATATAGAAGAACAACTTTGTTTTTTAGATGCGATGTTTTATTTGTTTTCAGCTGTAA
>JAZRNR010000131.1:0-49197 GCA_045648305.1 Acutalibacteraceae bacterium | reverse complement strand
CCTATCCACGCCCACGTAAAGACAGCGATTGCTATACTTTCTAGGATGCAGAACACGGGTGATGCATTTTCCGCCTTGCCGAGGTAGTTTTTGTTATACAGTGTACAGAAAAGCGTCTGCAGACTGTACAGAACTACGATTAATAGAATTAAAAGTGCAGAGGTCATATTTTGCTCTCCTTTACGGTTAACAGTCTATACTTTCCACCAACAAAAAAACGACTCCGAAGAGTCGCTTTTTTATTGGTGCCGGTGACCGGGGTCGAACCGGTACGGTATCGCTACCACTGGATTTTGAGTCCAGCACGTCTGCCAATTCCATCACACCGGCACATAACGTGACTTATTATAAACCAATGTTAACTAAAAATCAAGTATTTTTTTCAATTTTGCAAGGAGTCATATATAACTTTTGCAATTTCAAGCGCCATCTTGTCGATATTATCATCAAAAGCTTTGTTATCTTCATCCGAGCTTATAAAGCCGACCTCTAAAAGTATTGACGGCATATTCGTGTTCGCATTGACGTAATAATTATTAGCAGTTCGGTCACGGTAGCCGTTCTTCACTCCCCTGTCCTGAAGACCCGTCAATTCACTGAGCTGTTTTGTAAGCTTTTTTGCGGTTGAACGTTCATCTTCCTTTTCTCTTTTTGAAATCCACGCTTCAATTCCCGTTCCGGAAGCTGAGCTGTTGCGATGTATTGCAACGAACAGGTCGCATCTTTTTTTGTTTGCAATCCTGCATCTGTCACGAAGAGAAACCGTTTCATCATCATCCCTGGTAAGAACAGTTTTGATGCCGAGAAGCTCAAGCTCGTCCCGCACTTTAAGTGTTAACGCAAGGTTATCGTCCTTCTCGTATCTTTTGCCGTCCGTTGACACAGCACCGACATCGTCACCGCCGTGCCCTGCATCAAGGCAGACAATCAGTTCATTGTCATAGTGCCTTTCAGCAGTATCCGCCAGCAGCTTGACCGCAACAAGAAAGCTGACGAAAACAAGTATGACAGAGATTATTACAGCATAATTCTGTTTTTTTATATTAAAATCCATATTTATTTTCAAGCTTATGCCTCTTTTCGAATACCGATATTATGATTATATCACACATGCATTATTTTCGCAAATGATTGACTTTAAACTATATTTGAGTTAGAATATTTTTATACCAAATCGGGAGGTTTTTACAATGAATAACACAGAAATCAAGCCTTGTCTTCGCTTTATGGTTGTCAGCGATATTCACATCCAAGACGAACATTCGGTTGAGAGAGAGCGTTTTGAAAAAGCTATCCGTGATGCATACAGCATCGCAAGAAATAATAAATATTATCAGAAACTTGATGCACTCTGCATGGTAGGTGACTTTGCAACAAGAGGTACTCCCACACAGTTCAAGGCTGCAAGAGACATCGTTGACGCTAACGTTGACCTTAACGAAACTCAGGTTATTGCTTCAATCGCAAGCCACGAGTTTATGCACGACGGTGTTGAGGCAGGTTACAAGAATTTCCAGGAAATTTTCGGTGGTACACCCGACACACACGCTGTTATAAACGGCTTCCACTTTGTTTCAATCACTCCGTCACAGGGTTGTAACTACCACGACGATAAAAAAGAGTGGATGGCAAAAGAGCTTAAAGCTGCAGCAGAGGATGGCAGAAAAAAGCCTATCTTCGTTTTTCAGCATCCGCATAACACAGGTACGGTTTACGGAAGTACTCTCTGGGGTGAGGACGACCTTATTCCTATCTATATGCACTATCCGCAGATCATTCATTTCTCAGGTCATTCACACGCTCCTATCAACGATCCGCGTTCAATTCATCAGCAGCATTTCACATCACTCGGTACAGGAACACTCAGCTACTTTGAGCTTGACGAATTTGATAAGATTTACAGCACTATCCCCACAAACAAGGAAAAAGCTGCACAGATGCTTATTGTTGAGGTTGATGAGCAGAACCGTGTACGTGTTTATCCCTATGATGTTCTTTCAGGTAATTTCTTCCCGTATGTATGGGAGATCGACACTCCGTCAGACCCGACAACATTCAAATATACTGGTGAAAGATACAAGACAACTGCCGCACCGTACTTCAACGACGGTGATGTGCCGATGATTTCAGACGTAACGGACACTTCATTCAGAGTTGACTTCAAGCAGGCAAATCCTGCAGAGTGCGACAAGTACGTTAACAGCTACGATATTATCGTAAAGAATGCTGAAAACGATATCATCAGACAGTACAGTATATGGTCTGAGTATTATTTTTATGATATGCCCGAAACTCTCGGTGTTGATGTAAACGACCTCACTTCTGACAGCGACTATACAGTTGAAATAAGAGCTAACAGCTTCTGGATGACATCTTCAAAAGAAAACATTATTGCAAAGGTGCATACTAAATAATCCTCGGTGGTGAGAAAATTGAATAAAATCAAGGCATTTTTAAAACGAAAAGATATTGAATTTTCTTTAAAAAGATACGGAATTGATGCTCTGAGTGCTATGGCACAGGGACTTTTCGCCTCACTTTTAGTCGGCACGATTCTTTCAACTATCGGTCAGCAGTTTTCGGTTGACTTTCTTGTTGAAATCGGCAGTTTTGCTTCTGCTGTCAAAGGCAGTGCAATGGCAATTGCTATCGGTTATGCACTCAAAGCTCCTCCGTTAGTTCTTTTTTCACTCGCAGCAGTCGGATATTCGGCTGATATCGAGGGCGGTGCAGGCGGACCACTTGCCGTTCTCTTTATGGCAATTGTTGCGGCAGAGCTCGGAAAGGCTGTCAGCAAGGAAACAAAGCTTGACATTCTTGTTACACCTATCGTTACAATCATTTCCGGTTGCGGACTTTCAATGCTTTGCGCTAAATACATCGGTATGTTTGCAAGCTCGTTCGGCAATGCAGTTATGTGGGCAACAGAGCTTCATCCCCTGCTTATGGGTATGATTGTTTCAGCCGTTATCGGAATTGCACTTACTCTTCCGATAAGCAGTGCGGCAATCTGTGCGGCACTCGGACTTACGGGACTTGCAGGTGGTGCAGCTGTTGCAGGATGCTGTGCACAGATGGTCGGTTTCGCAGTTATGAGCTTCCGCGAAAACAAATGGGGCGGTCTTGTTTCTCAAGGACTCGGCACGAGTATGCTTCAGATGGGTAACATTGTAAAGAATCCGCGAATTTGGATTCCGCCTACCCTCGCTTCGATTATCACAGGACCGATTGCAACTTGTGTTTTCAAGCTCCAGATGAACGGTGCTGCTGTTTCGTCAGGTATGGGCACCTGCGGACTTGTTGGTCAGATCGGTGTTTATACCGGTTGGGTAAACGATGTTGCATCGGGTGCAAAGGAAGCAATTACAGCATTCGATTGGATCGGACTTGTTTTAATCTGCTTCGTTCTTCCCGCAATTCTTTCATTTGTTTTCTGTGAAATCCTTCGCAAAATCGGTTGGATTAAAGAAAATGATCTTAAATTAGGGTTATAAAAAATAACGAGTGTTCGATAAATGAACACTCGTTATTTTATTTCATCTCACTGTCTTTTTTCCATTTGCCTGTTGCATAATAAACGATACCTATAAAGAACGGTGTAAATCCTGCGAGTGCATCACCGAGCCAGAAGCCATAATGCTTCATATCAAGCGCAAGACCAAAAAGAACCGAAAGTCCGATTCTCATTATTATTCCGTCAAGGATAGCTGTTACAAAGTTTATCTTATAATTTCCGCTGCCGTTAAGAAGAGCATTCATTATTGCTCGCATCGCACTGCCGAACAAAAGCAATACAGCGATAGGAACAAACTTTCCTGCTATTTCAAGAACTTCGGCTTCCTTGGTGAAAATACCGAAAATCTCTGACGGGAAAAGAACTATCAGCACAGACAAAACAGATGCCACTGAAAGAGTGATAACTGCAAGATTTTTGAGAATCCGCTTCACTCTGCCGTACTCCTTTGCGGCAAGATTCTGACCGACCATTGTTGAACCGCCCGTATTCATAGCCGCAGAAACAAGGTTACTTATGCTCGAAACCTTATTTGCAATTCCTGCAAAGGCAGAAACCTCTACGCTGTAGGAATTTACCCAAGAGTTTACAAAGAGCTTTGAAATCTGAATTGATGCGGTTTTGATTGCCATAGGTGTACCGAGCTTTACGAGAGCACTCAACATTTCTTTATCCAATTTCAGGAAATCTCTTTTGCTTATATTAAGCTCAAACTGCTTCTTGTTTTTCAAAAGAAACGCTGAACACGAAATAAAGCTTACAGCCTGACTGATTATCGTTGCAAATGCTGCACCCGATTCTTTCCAACCTAATAAACCGACAAAAACAATGTCAAGTATCAGGTTCAGCACAGCGGCAATACTTATAAATATAAAAGGATGCTTTGAATCACCCATTCCGCGAAGTATCGCGCTGACAATATTGTAACCGTATATAAACACAAGTCCGAGCATACACACGGTTGAATATCTGACGGCACCGTCAATTGCTTCAGCCGGAGTGTTCATAAGCTTCAGCATTCCGTCCTGAAAAATTATTCCGAGAACACTGAGAACAACCGCGCAGGAAAACAGGAAGCCGCACATTGTTCCGACGAAACGTCCGATTTTCTTTCTCTCGCCTGCCCCGATATATCTTGCAATAAGCACCTGACCTGCATTGGCAAAGCCCATTGATATAAACGTCAGCAAATTGGTAACGTCACCGCCGACGGAAACAGCTGAAATGCCTTCCTTACCAAGCACATTGCCGACGACAATCATATCCACCATATTGTAAACAACCTGCAGAAGATTAGAAAGAAACAACGGCCAAACAAAAACAAGCAACGGTTTTGTTATTCCGCCTTTTGTAAAATCTTTTATCTGAGTTTTTTGCATAAACATCTCTTCTTTCGCAGAGATTATATCACAGTTTTCTTTACAAATAAAGAGCAAGACCCTGAGAATTTTCTCAGGATCTTAGAATTATTTTTCAAGATGAGAAAAGATTTTTTCCCAAACCTTTTCATCCTGTGCTGTCATTCTGTTCCAATCAAAAGAGTCAACAAACTCCTTTTTCTGTTCAGGAGTTTTTAACGTTTTTTTCTTCTTATTTGAAGACAAAACATATTCCGCAAGATAATTTACTGCATCCTCTGTGTAGTTCGGATTGTGGTCTTTGTTACTTTCAAGAACAAACGTTGTGTTTTTTCTGCCTGAAAGTTCAGAAACAAGATAATCATAATTGATGTCCTTGTTGACCATTTTATCGTTATCCGAATAAATCAGCAAAACTTTTGCTGACGTGTTATTAAGGGAAGCTGCCGCATCACAAGTTACATAATCGGGATTGGCTTTCTTTTCAATTTCGGATATATACTTTTTAATAGATCCGAAGCGAGCAATCATTTTTTCAACCGAAACAAAACCTGAAAGCACAACAATATGAGTGAGGTCAGGGTGGAATGCCGAGATATTGAGAGTAGAAAATCCGCCCCAGCTGTGTCCCATTACGGCAAAGGTTTTATCTCTATATTTATCATCAGCCTTAAGTGCCTTCAGACAGCAGTCAAGGTCGCTGAGTGACTGTGAAAAACCGACAGTTGACTCCCCTTCAGATTCCATACAGCCTGTATGGTCGTAAGAAAAAACTTTGTAGCCGCGACGTGCAAGCATTTCAATTTCTTTCATATAAGAAAGATGTCCACCGCCCATTCCGTGGTCAAAAACGATTATGCGACTCTCGCAGGGGTTATCGTAATAATAGAATTTTCCTTTGAGTGTCTGACCGTTGTTACCTTTGAAAGAAAAACGGTCTGCGTGCAAGCCTTCGAAATCCTTTTCAGAAAAATAATATGCAAAACCCTCATCGTCATAGCGTCTGAATATAAGCTCGTTATATATTTTTTTCACCGTGTTATAAAACAGCATATTATGACCTCATTTCAAAGCATTTCCGTCACTGAAAGCCTGACCGACTCTTTCACCGAGTGTAATGTAAGTATGATACATCGGGTCAAAGGTTATCGGATCGAGCCTTTTATAATCAATATTTCCTTTTTCGTCAAGAATACTTTCATCTGCACTGACATTGACAATTTTGCCGATAAGACAGTCTGTTTCCTCATCGAAGCTGATAAGCTCACACTCAACAGTCATCGGCAATTCCTTAATTATCGGTGCATTGACAAATTCACTTTTAAAGGTGTGAAACCCAGCTTTTTCAAGCTTATCAGGCACTTTATTTCCTGACTCCACGCCAAGATAATCGCATTCAATAACGTGCTTTGCATCAGCCATACTGACGGTAAAAGCACCTGTTTTTAGGATATTTTTAACTGTTTTGTGACCTGCTGAAAGGCACATCGTTATTCTGTCTGATTCAGCGATACCGCCCCAGGCAGCATTCATCGCATTCGGCACACCGTTTTCGTCATAGGCCGCGACTATAAAAACAGGCTGAGGATATGTCATTGGCTTTGAGCCGAAATTCTTTCTCATAAATTACGCTCCTTTGAAAAGAGCCTCCGTGAAAACGGAGGCTTTATGTTACTTTGAAAGCTTGATTGTATAAAGCCAGTTACTGTCAACTGTATCGGGATTAATTGCAGGGAAAACAACCTCTGCCTTACCGCCGTTGTCAACAATTGTAAGCTCTGCATCGCTGCCGAGAAGAGTTGCCTTGAGGTCTGCATCGTAATCTACGAGCTCAAGCACCTGTGAGCCGAACGGGAAACGATTGATGATTGCATAAACATCGTCGCCCTTCTTAGTGTAATAAACACCGTCCTGCTGAGCCTTTGAATAAAGGCGTGTGCCGTAGATTGCATCACCGTTAACACGGAGCCAATCGCCCATCTGAAGAAGTCTTTCTTCCATAATTACAGGGATTGTACCGTCTGCTGCAGGGCCGATATTAAGAAGGAAGTTGCCACCCTTCGAAACAAGGTCGCAAAGCATTTCAAGAAGCTCCTTTGCACTGAGATAATCAGCAAGCTCCTCGTTACGGTTGAATCCGAATGAACGTCCGATACCGCGGCATTCCTCGAAAGGTCTGTCAAGCTCGACGTCTTCAATCTTACGTCCTGCTTCGATATAACCGTACTCAGTAGTAAAGTTACCGCCCATACGGCCGCGTGTCTCCTTACCCCAACGGTCATTAGGAACGATGAAATCCTTTACGCTTGACTCATTGTAAAGCCACTGAAGGAATTCTGTTGAATGCCATACATCTGACGGATGCTCCCATTCACCGTCTGTAAAGAGTGTGTTCGGCTGATACTTTTCGATAAGCTCCTTAAGCATCGGAATAAGATGCTCAGTTGCATACTCTTCGGGATTTTTAAGATAAAGAGGATGGAACCACTCATAAACTGAATGATAAACACCGAAACGCACATCAGTATCTGCAAGTGCATCCTTGAGCTCCTGAAGGAAATCGCGGTGCGGGCCTACGTCAACTGTATTCCAGTTCCATGCATAATCTGTTTTGTAAAGGCAATAACCGTCGTGATGCTTTGAAACGATATTCATATACTTTGCACCGCTCTTCTGGAAGAGGTCTGCCCATTTCTTTGCATCAAAAAGCTCCGCCTTGAATCCGCTTACAAAATCTTCGTACTTTGTTTTGTCACCGTAAACTCTCTCGTGGAATTTGTAAGTTTCTGTTTCCTTATCCTCAATCTGACGCATATACCATTCCGCATAGTCACCTTTTTTAGTGTATGCAGGTACAGAATATATACCCCAATGGATGAAGATACCGAACTTGGCATCTGCGAACCATTCAGGTACTTTACGGGAATTAAGGGATTCCCAATTATTTTCAAACATATTTAACACTCCGTTTCATTTGTGTTTATTAAAATATACCATTTTGGCGTATCACTGTCAATCAGAGCTTCTTGGCCATTACAACACCGCCAAGAGCGGAGGTAATTTCAATAAAGCCTTTTCTCTGATAAAAGCGTTGTGCTCCCTTGTTTTCTTTATCAACAATGAGCATTACTCCCGGTATGTTCATACTTTTAAGCTTATCAAGCAAGGCATCCATCAGCTGTGAACCGTAACCCTTGCCCTGATATTCATCGAGGATATCGATGTGAAGATGTGCAGGATATTTCTTCTTAAACGGAAGATATCCCAATGGCAGAAAATACGCTGTTAAGCTCTGCATTTTATCGATTTTCCAAAGCTCACGAACTTCGTTTTTTCGGTAATCCTTAACATACTTTGAGTAATCAGGTGCACAAAGAATATAACCGACAGCCTTTCCGTTATCATCAAGAACAAAACAGGTTTCCTTTTCGGCTCTTGCATAATAGGTTGAGTACGTCAGCGAGATTTTTCTGCCGACTTCCTCTATAGCTCTTGACTCCGGCCCTGCAGTCATTCTACAGATGTATTCAATATCCTTTAAATCCTTGCTTTCTGCAGGTCTTATGTAAGGCATAGCTTCACTCCTTATTCAACTCCGCGGTAAAGCAGACCTCTTGTAAAGTCGCCTTTCGCTTTACCTGAGCGTATATACGAGGATATAACCTCCGCACAGGTTTCTTTATCTTCCTTTGTGAAATAAAGAAGCATAAAGTCCATATTACGGATTTCCGTAAGTCTGTCTGCCATATAAACAGGAACAGAATTAAGGATATCATTCACACCCATACGGCACTCAATCGGGAATTCAATTCCCTTACGGTCAACAAGCTTTCCGTTTCGTTTGCAGTCCTTACAGGTTTTTCCGTTTTTCTGCGGACAGTTTCTCACGAGCATAAGCGGAAGTCTGCCGTAAGCAAAGATACCCCTTGAAGCCTCACCGCCGATTGACTGTGCCTGCGACATTGTAAGCTCTGCTGAAAGAAGAATCTTATTCACACCCATATCTTCAAGAACTTTAAGCGAACGTGAATTGAAGATATTTGAGCCAAAGAAAGCATTTGCTTTAAGTCCTGCTTTCTGGATAAGAGCAATGCCGTCAAGTGTTCCTGACCAGGCTTCGGTTATACCGTATTCCTTCGCTTCATTTAGCTGACGGAGGATTTTTTCGTATGAGCCGAAGATTCCGCGCGGTACTTCAACGCTGACACGGACAGACTTTTTAACTTTCTTTTCCTCGCCAAGCGGTACAATAACCTGCTCAATATAGTCCCAGTTTTCAGGGATTGTTTCAATATCTGAGAAACGGCAGATAAGACGTTTCTTTCCTCCCTGATGAGGCTTGATTGAAACGAACTCGTTTCTGAATTCTTTAACCGTTGAAGCCTCAGCACCTTCAAGCTTTTCAATAGCTTCACGTCTTAATTTATTGATTTCTGAAACGGGAATAAACACTCCCTCATCAAGCTCTATATCAATTTCACCTGCAAAGAACCTTGTTCCTCCGCATTTTTCAAGCTGAGTACGGACTGATTCTTCCGTAGTTGCTTTATTGAGTGCAGGCTGAGGGTGAGTTTCACTTTCAACGTAAACATTCTTTCCGCCTGCCTGAGCTGCGAGGGAAATTGGTTCACCGAGAACACCCGTAAATGCAAAATCGATTTTCGTGTCTGCAACTTCTTTTTCATAGAGCTTTTCAAGCTTTTTAAGAACAGTTGCAGCAGCTGTTACATCGTCCTTCTGACGTGTACCGAACATGCTGATGCCAAGGCTGTTTTTATAATATCCGTCAGTAAAGCCCGAACGTGAAAAAACACTTCTGAGGTCGCTTTTAAGCTCGTTATCAACAATTCCGTCAACGCTGTTTCTGCACGCTTTAACTGCAGCTGCAACGTATTCGGGACGCTTCATTCTGCCTTCGATTTTGAACGAGCAAACACCCATTTCAGCCATTTCACGGATATAATCAACAAGTGAAAGATCCTTGAGGCTTAGGTCGTGTCCCGTACCGTAAGGTGCCCCGAAAGGAAGACGGCAGGGCTGAGCGCAGGCTCCCCTGTTTCCGCTTCTTGAACCGAGCACGGCTGAAAAATAACACTGACCCGAAACGCACATACAAAGCGCTCCGTGAACGAAGCATTCAAGTTCAATCGGAGAGTTTTCGCAAAGGTTGCGGATTTCTTCCATTGAAAGTTCTCGCGGAAGCACTGCACGAGTGAAACCAAGCTTTTTAAGTTTTTTAAGACCTGCCGGGGTATGAACCGTCATCTGTGTTGATGCGTGCATCGGCATATCCGGTGCACATCTGCGGATAATATCCGCAAGGCCAAGGTCCTGAACAATTATTGCATCAACACCCGCTTCACAAGCAAGACGGACGGCATCCTGAGCATCGTCGAGCTCGCCGTCCGAAATAAGAGTGTTTAATGTAAGATGAACCTTAACACCGTGCTTGTGACAGTAATCAACAGCATTTTTAAGCTCGCTGTAATCAAAATTATCGGCATTTCGACGCGCGTTAAAATCCTTTGTTCCAAGGTAAACGGCATCCGCACCGCTTCTGACTGCAGCAATAACAGACTCCATTGAGCCTGCAGGTGCAAGAATTTCAATATTCATTATAATTTATCCTTTTCTTCAAGACTTCTTCTGATACTGCGAAGATCCCTTGTCATTCTTTCTGCTTCCCTACGAGCCATTTCAGCTTCGGTCTTTGCTCTTGCCGCATCTTCCATATAAACCTGAATCTGAGCCTTAAGATAGTCAGCGTTTCTTTCTGCCTGATGGTATCTGTCTGCAAATTCAAGAGCACAAAGTACAGATGCCTGTACCTGAGAAAGACGAGGATGCTGACGGAGCAAATCAGTAATGATTTCATCAACCTCTTCGCCAAGGTTTCTCATTTCGCTGACATCACCGTCAGTGGTAAGATGATAGTCAAGGCCTCCGATAGTGAGCCTCACCTTATTTTTTTCCATAATAATCCCTCCGCAGTATAATACGCAAAAGTCCGCCAATAATTAAATTGTATAAGCGTTATACTCTTGCTTCAAGCGATGTTTAAGGTATTATACTATAAAAAAGCGATTGAGAAAAGTGTTTTCGTGTAATTTTTTGTATTTTTCGGTATATAAATTTTTTCTTTACCGCCATTAATACCCGTTATTTTGTGCAAATATAATAAATAAAATCATCAATAAACTTTATTGAATTATATTTTTCGTCAAAAAGCACAAATATAAAGCATAATTTTCTTATAATAATTTGTATTTTAATATTGTATTTTTATACATTTAGGTATAAAATTAATACAAGATACACCGTTTGTTTGGTGTCCGATATCCCAAGGAGGTATATTATGAACTACAAAATGACCAAAAAGGATGCAAAAGAGCAGATTTATAACAAACTTACTCACTTTTTCGGTGTAACACCCGAGGAAGCTACTTACGAGCATTATTATAAAGCTATCGCTCTTATTCTCCGTGATATGATGATGCAGGGCAGAAAGGAATTTCACAACGAATCAAAAACAGCTGATTCAAAGAAGGTTTATTACCTTTGCATGGAATTTCTTATGGGTCGCTCTCTTAAGAATAATCTTTACAATCTCAATCTTACAAAGACAATGGAATCTGCACTCAAGGATTTCGGCATAAAGCTCGATAAGCTTTACGACTGCGAGCCTGATGCAGGTCTTGGTAACGGCGGTCTCGGAAGACTTGCTGCCTGCTACCTTGACGGTCTTGCAACTCAGGGATACTTTGCAAAGGGTTATACAATCCTTTACGAATACGGTATCTTCAAGCAGAAGCTTGTTGACGGCTGGCAGACAGAAATGCCTGACTTCTGGCTTCCCGGCGGTGACGTGTGGCTTGTTCCGCGCGACGAAGAAGCTGTTGACATCAAGTTTGAAGGCTGGATTGACGAAATCTGGGATCACAGCTACCACCACGTTGAACAGCGCGATTGCAAGATAGTCAAGGCTATCCCGCACGATATGTACGTTGCAGGTAAGGACGGCAGAGGCATCAGCGTGCTTCGTCTCTGGTCTGCAAAGGCACCCGGACTTGATATGGATATGTTCAATCAGGGCGACTATATGCGTGCTATGGAGCAGAACGCTATGGCTGAGGTTATCAGTAAGGTGCTCTACCCTGCTGACAATCATCCTGAAGGAAAGAGCCTTCGTTTAAGACAGCAGTATTTCCTTGTTTCATCTTCAATTCAGGATATCATCAACAACCATCTTCGTATTTACGGCAGAATTGACAACCTTGCAGAAAAGGTTGCAATTCACATCAATGATACTCATCCTACACTCGCTATCCCCGAGCTTATGCGTATTCTTCTTGACGAATGCGGTTACGGCTGGGACGATGCCTGGAAAATTGTTACAGACACTATCGCATACACAAATCACACTGTTATGGCTGAAGCTCTCGAGTGCTGGCCCGAGGATCTTTTCAAGCGTCTTCTTCCCCGTATTTACAGCATCACAAAAGAAATTGACAACCGTTTCCGCAGCTTTGTATGGGCATCAACAGGCGACGCTGACAAGGTTGAGAGAATGGCTATCGTTTCCAACGGTGTTATCCGTATGGCTAATATGTCCGTTGCAGGTTCACACAGCGTAAACGGTGTTTCTGCCCTTCACTCTGAGATTCTTAAAGAAAGCGTTTTCAGAGATTTCCACAGCGTTACACCCGACAAATTCAAGAACGTTACAAACGGTATCGCTCACAGACGTTGGCTCTGTCAGTCCAACCCCGAGCTTACAAAGCTTCTTACAGACCTTATCGGTGACGGATTCATTTACGACGGTGCTGAGCTTGAAAAGTTCAGAGCTTTCGCTGACGACAAAGAGGTTCTTAAAAAGCTTGAGGAAATCAAATTCCGTAATAAGCAGAAAATTGCAAAGATCGTTAAGGAAAAGAACGGAATCGACCTTGATCCCAATTCAATCTTCGACGTACAGGTTAAGAGACTTCACGAGTACAAGCGTCAGCATCTTAATGCTTTCCACATCCTTTCCAAGTACCTTGCAATCAAAGAAAATCCCGACGGAGATTTCACTCCGCACACATATATCTTTGCGGCAAAGGCAGCTCCCGGCTACTTTATGGCAAAGAAAATCATCAGCTTCATCTGTGCTCTCGGTGATCTTATCAATAACGATCCCGACGTAAGAGGCAGACTCAAGGTTGTTTACCTTGAAGATTACAACGTATCAATGGCTGAAGCTCTTATGCCTGCTGCAGATATCAGTGAGCAGATTTCACTTTCAGGTACTGAGGCAAGCGGTACAGGTAACATGAAGCTTATGATTAATGGTGCAGTTACACTCGGCACAATGGACGGTGCTAACGTTGAGATTCACGAAGCTGTCAGCGAGGATAACATCATCATCTTCGGTATGAGCACTCCCGAAGTAAACGATCTTAAGAGAATCGGCTACAACCCGATGAACTATTATCAGAACAACGCAGAGCTCAGAAAAGTCATCGACTTTATCAACAACGGTATCGCAGGAAAGACCTTCCCCGAAATCGGAAGCACAATCATCCACCACGACCCGTATATGGTACTTGCTGACTTCGCGGATTATAAGGCAGCTCAGGCTAAGGCTGAGGCACTCTTCAAGGACAGAGATGCTTGGAACAGAATGTCACTTATGAATATTGCAGGCGCGGGCAGATTTGCTTGCGACAGAGCAATCAACGAATACGCACGTGATATTTGGCACACAGCTCCGCTTAATCCGATTAAGAAGAAAAAATAATTTAACTAACCCGCTCTCCACCGGAGGGCGGGTTTTCGTATGTGTTCTATTGAATAACTCGACAAATTTGGGGTTGTCTATTTGTTTGTTGCCACCTCATCCGCCTCGTTCCTCGGCACCTTCCCCTCGAGTGGAAGGCTGAAAAACAGCATAAGTCCAAGGCTTCCCCTTGAGGGGAGGCTCCGCCGCAGGCGGTGGTGAGGTGTTGGTTGCAACGCAACCGTTATTATATTTCAGAGTCGCAGACCCTCACTTATTCACTCTTACTTCTTACTTATTACTTTCGGGATTCATCCCGCCAAACCCGAATTTGTTAAACAGCCGCAAAAGTGAATAAATGGTGGTGTCAGTGGAAAAGCTTGCATTAAGGAGGTTTAGTTATGAAATATATTTGTGATGTATGCGGTTGGGTTTATGATGAAGCTATCGGTGACCCGGAGCACGGTATTGAGCCCGGTCAGAAATTTGATGAGCTACCTGACGACTTTGTATGTCCGCTTTGCGGAGTCGGAAAAGAAATGTTTTCAGAGGAATAAGACTTTCACCACTCTTCATCGTTTGAGAGTGGTGATTTTTCTATTTATAAGACGAATAAATTTTCGGTTTTGCAATAATAATTTAGCAATTTAAAGTATTATTATGAAAAAGCACTTGATTGCTGTCCGATTTAGTGATATAATGTATCAAATTTATTTTGAGGTGTTTTTATGAGTGATCAGATTCAGACCCTGATAGCAATGGTCATATATATGGCTGTTGTTATCGTAATCGGCTTAGTGTTTGCTAAGAAAGCAAACAAAAGCTCGGAAAACTATTTCCTTGGTGGCCGTTCCCTCGGTCCTTGGGTAACTGCAATGAGTGCTGAAGCTTCCGACATGAGCGGTTGGCTTCTTATGGGTCTCCCCGGTGTTGCATACTGGTGCGGACTCGCTGATGCTGCATGGACAGCTATCGGACTTGCAATCGGTACATATTTTAACTGGCTTGTTGTTTCAAAGCGACTCCGCCGTTATAGTATTCGTGCAAACAATGCTATTACATTGCCTGAGTTTTTCTCAAACAGATTCCGTGAAAAAAACAAGATTGTTCTTACAATCGCAGCTTTGTTTATCCTCGTATTCTTCACAGTTTACGCTTCAAGCTGCTTCGTAACCTGCGGCAAGCTCTTTTCAAACCTCTTTGGCATGGACTATGTTCCGATGATGATTCTCGGTGCAGTATTCGTTCTTCTTTACACAATTCTCGGTGGTTTCCTTGCTGAAAGTGCATCCGACTTTATGCAGGGTATCGTTATGTTCCTTGCACTCGGTATTATCGTTGTTGTTTGCGGTATCAAAGCCGGTGGCTTCGATGCTATTCTTGAAAACGCAAGAAGCATTCCCGGATTTTTCGAGTTCTTTGGTCTTGCAACTCCAACAACAGCTGACGTTAACGGTGTTGCTACACAGCTTGTTGAAAATGGTAAGCCTGTTTTTGGTGAAGCTTCAGAATACGGTTGGCTTAAGATTGCCTCAATGCTCGCTTGGGGTCTCGGTTACTTCGGAATGCCTCAGGTTCTTCTTCGTTTTATGGCTATCCGTAAGGAAGAAGAGCTTAAGCTTTCAAGAAGAATCGCTATGATCTGGGTTGTTATTTCTCTTGCTATTGCTGTATTTATCGGTATCGCAGGCAGACACCTTTTCCCGACTGAGCATCTTACCGCAGCAAATGCAGAAAGTATTTTCATCACACTTTCACAGAGCTATCTTCCCCCGATCTTCGCAGGTTTTGTTATGGCAGGTATCCTTGCTGCAACAATAAGCTCATCAGACTCATACCTTCTTATCTCTGCTTCTGCTTTCGCAAAGAACATCTTCCAGGGGCTCTTCAAGAAGAATGCATCAGACAAGCAGGTTATGTGGGTTACAAGAATAACACTTCTTGTTATCGCTCTCATCGCTATCTTCATTGCTCTTGATGAAAACAGCGTTATCTTCCAGATTGTTTCATTTGCTTGGGCAGGCTTCGGTGCAACATTCGGACCGCTTATGCTCTTCTCACTCTTCTGGAAGAGAACAACACGCGCAGGTGCAGTCGCAGGTATGATCGGCGGTGCCGGCATGGTATTCCTTTGGAAGCTTGTTATCAGCAAGGTTGGCGGAGTATTCGGAATCTACGAACTCCTTCCCGCGTTCATCTTCTCTGCTATCTGCATTGTAGTTGTTTCACTTCTTACAAAGAAACCTTCTAAGGAAATCGAAGCTGACTTTGAAGCTGCAAAGTCAGGTAAAATTGAAGGATAACAAAAGCACAGAAAACCCGTCACGGTCAACCGTGACGGGTTATTTTTTAATCTATCGATTTGATAATTTTCTCTGTCGCTTCAAGCAATGTTCTTGCTGTTTCAGGTCCTGTTGAGTTTGTTTCCTCATAATGGTTACGGTCAAATTTATCGTGACCGCCGTTGATGTACGGAAGCTTTGAATCGAGGAAGAAATCGTTATCCGGAATGATGTAGCCTAATTCGTCATTACAAAGGCCTACAACGAACTTATGCTTTGCACTACCCTGTTCGCTGAGAATATTGTAACTTGCCTTCTTGCCGTTTGCAGACTCTTTTTCGTTGAGAAATTCACCGTTGAAGAGCTCAGGGAAAAGTTCGCCCGGAATAAGGAACATTCCGATTTCTTTTTCACCGAGTTCAAGATAGCCGACCTCTGAATAAATTGAAGCAACACCTTTGTTTCGCTCTCTTGAAATATCGTTATTCAGCACACCAAGAAATCTTGCAAGGATGAGAACATAGTTTGAAGCAGAAATGCTGACAGGTGCAGATTTGACATTTATAAGCGGAGCAAGCTCAGTTTCGTCTGCAAGCGAATTTGCAATTTCACCAAGGTTCTTACCGAATTCCTTTGTATAAGCCTCACAGTCGATTTTTTCGCGGTAAACAAGCTTAATTTCCTTTGCGGAAATCATTCCGCCGATTGCACCGTTGATAAAAACTGCATCACAGTTTTCGTTATTGGCTTCGATTTCCTTAATCATATATGCCGGGAAATCTGCGCTGACATTCTTTGTACAGCTGCCAAGAAGCTCCGCGTGGGATGCAAAGTTTATTATATGAATATTTTTTTTACCGTCGAAAGATTCAAAACGGATTTTAGTAAGGTTTGAATCGTATGTATCAGGTGTACGGCAGTCGTACTGAAGCTCCTCTGTTTTTTTAACAGAATAGAACAATTTTCCGTCCGCCCTGTTTTCATAAGCCTTGATGATAGCTTCCGCAGTCAGCTTACGAAGATGCTTCATAAAATCTTCATCTCTGCCGCATTTGAAGAGCTTTTCGCCCCACAAGCCCTGTGTATCGATTGCAGAATGAGAATGCGTTGCACAGATATTGATTGACTTGAGCGACGGGATCTTACCGCTTTCGATAACAAGCTTTCGGATTTTGTTGATATCCTTACGGCTGATGCCTACTGCATCGACGGAACAGATAACAACACCGCCTCTGCCCGTATTATCGTCAATATAAACAGCACGGGCAAACATATCGTCAAGTACACCCTGAGCAGGGTTGTTTGAATCGTAACCTGCGATGAAGTATTTTCTGATTTTAATATCATTGGGTGTAAGTACACTCTTTCCGAATCCGCAGGTGAAGTGTTCACCTTTCTGCGTTGAGAATTTATTGTCGCCCTTAAGCATATATTTGTTTGCCTTTTCACTTGTTGTGAAATTCTTTTCAGGCATTGAAAAGATTATGGACTTTGAAAGACCGAGCAAAGATTTTCTTACAAGCTTATCTGTATTCATACGCTCATCCCCCTTTGGATTTATTATACACAATTTTTCGGATTTTGCAAATAAAAAAAGCACGACGGAAATCGTGCTTAATTTTATCCTTCATTCAACAAGTCGAATGCAAGAGTAATGCTCCAACCGTAATCCCTGATTGACTGATATTTCACCCTGAAATCGTAGGGTTCAACCACCTCGCCTTTTCTGTTAAAGCAGTAAGGCGGTGTACGGTTTTCACTGTCATAAAACTCATAAACCGTACCTGTTCTGTTATACCACTCATTGATAACAGCAAGTGTTTTTTCTTTGATTTTTTCTGAAGAATCACCAAATCCGTACTCGGTAAGCCCCTTTGAAATCATATAGTTATAATTTATCCATACGGGGCCTCGCCACATATCCGAGCCGAAGGATTCATCCTTTTTTGATATGCTCGGTATCGGGAACTCTGTGCCGAATTCATCGGGATTCTCAAGATGCGAAACAAGCTTTTCGCACTGAGTCTTGTCACATACTCCTGCAAAAATCGGCAGGAATGATGCCACAGACTGCACCTTGTTAAAGCAGTTATTCTTTATATCATAATCGTAATAAAATCCGTCTTCTTCACACCAGAGTGTATTGTTGATTTCGGACTTTATTTTTTCGCGCCACTGACAGAAGAAATCAGCAGCATCTTTATCGCCAAGTTCATCGGCAATTTTCTGCATAAAGTGTGTTTCGTTTGCCATATAACAGGAAAAATCAATTGCATACAGGTCGCTGTTTGTATCAAACCTTGGAGAATTATCCATTCCTGATTCGTCGCAACGGTTGTTAAGCTCAGGATTTGTATGCCACGAATAAAGTTCCTTTTCCGTTTTTCTTCTGTTACTCTGACACCAGAGAAGAAAATCCTTGTTGTTTTTGAGAACATTCTTCAGGAACTCTTTGTTTCCGCTTTTTTTGTATACAAGCCATGCACCCCAAGCGATAACAGGAGGCTGAGTTACAGAAGAAATCTCTTCAGGTTTTGCCATATGCGGAATGAATCCGTCATCCTGCTGAACATCAAAAAGAGCAAGAATAAGGTTTTCAGCAAGCTCTGCGTCAAGGTGTCTGTGACCTATCGCGTGGAAAACAGAATCCCACAACCACATATTTCTGTGCGGAAGTCGGTCAGGAGTTGACCATATTCTTCTGATTTTACCCTCGGGAGAATACAGCTGACTTTTCATTACGCTGATGCATTTAGCATATAAGGGTGCGTATTCAGCGTTATCAATTGTATTTTTGTAAGGCTTACTCTTTTTTATTTTTAATTCTTCAATATCGAGGTCTATGCCTTTTTCGCAAAGCTCGGCTACCCTGTCGATACTGTTTCCGTAAGCAAATACGAATCTGTTTTCTCTTTTAAGGAGTGCCGTATACTCGCCATCGGAAGTGTTATGAATTTCGATATCACCTTTTCTGATGATTTCACACTCTCCGTCAAGGCTGACAAACACATTTGCGTTACCGTTGATTTCACCTGTTACCAAATGTCTTTCAGCAAATATCATACTTGCATTTTCAAGCAAAATCATATCCGAAGCGACACAATTCAGGCTCGTTGACGCATCCGTGAAGAAAAGCGTTCTGCGGCACTTTGTGTGAAATATCACACCGATTTTATCGCCCGATAAAGTTCCCGTAAAATCGGAGCTAAAAAAGGATTCACCGTCAACGGCAGAGAAAGCAAAAAGCTGTCCCTGCCCCCATTTTTTCGGAAGCATTTTTATTACCTCGCCAATTATACTGTCTGAGTTTCTTCAAGCTGTGCTTTTGATTCAGCTCTGATTTCTTCAAGTTCAGCCATAATTTTTTCCTTACGCTTACCCGTAAAGTTGTCAAACGACATAATCAAAGCAGGAAGAAGATTGCCGATGATTCCCGGAATTGCAACAAGAAGGAATATACCGTGGAGAGTTTCGGGTGTCTGAACAGCCTCAACCATCTCACCGTTGACCATCTGTGCGCTCTGATAGCCGATAAGGGCAAGACCACCGTTAACAAGAAGCTCTTTCCAAAGAGCAGAGATTCTTGAAACCATTGTGTTGAAAGCAAATACCATGCCTTCATTACGCTGTGCCACACCGTACTTCTTGTAACTCTTCCATTCCATATAGTCTGTAGAGTCAGCAAGCAAAACGCGCCTTGCAGCATTCATACCCGCATTCGGAAGACCGCCGAGAGCTATGAGAATTCCTACAATCCAAAGATTTTTATATCCGAACAACGCAAGAAGTAAATAACATATACCTGTATGGAGATAGCTTACAACCACAATATCACGTGAAGAAAGCTTTTTACCGATAAACGGAATTGAAAGAAGGTAACCGTAAGAAAGAGTTGCCGAACCTGCTTCAACAAATGTTTTCATTCCGTAATTATTAAGTGTCTGCTTGTAGAAGAACGGAAGTGAGTTATAGCACACCTGTCTTATTGAATCGACACACTGGCTGAGAGAAAGGAGCAACAACGGTCTGTTAAGAAGAATGAGCTTATAATCAATTTTCACTTTCTTTTCTGTCTTCGGCGGAAGAACAAGGTTTCTTTCCTTAAGTGTCATACAAGGTACAAGCATTGAGAAAAGACCGAGCACACCGAAAAGAAGAGCAACCGTGAAGAATGCCCATTTTTCTGAGTTGTAATCGCCGTCCATCATATCGATTATGATAGGAACAAGTCCACCCGGCAACATAGAACCTAAGGTTGAAGCAATCTGTGCAACAGTATAGAAATTCTTTCTTGACTTTGCATTTGGTGTCATTCGAACTGAAAGAGTTGACAATGCAACGTCAAAGAATGTGTCTGCAATATTGAAAGTAAGATAAAGAATAAAACTCCACAGAAGATTAAATGTAAGCGATGCCGAAGGAACAACAAAAAGAAGGATTGAAGAAAGAGTGAAAGGAATAGCCGAAGCCATCATAAATCTTCTTGCGTTACCCTTACCCGAATGGTTGTTATCAAGCAAAATACCAACGATAGGTGCAATAAAAATATTAACACCTGTGGTAACAGATTTCATTGCAACAATGTGACCTGAATTAAGACCCATATAGTCATACATAAACTGGTCTGTATATGTACCGACGGAGTCCTGTCCCATACAATTACCGAAAACACCCGAAACGTAGCCGACCTGCTCTTTCAATGCAACATCGGGATTATTTTTAAAGCTCTGAAATTTTTCTTTTAATTTACCCATCTGTTTATCTCCTGAATTTTATTTTTAGATTTTTACTGGTGGTTATATATTCTTTCAGCCGTATACGTTCCGTCTGATTTAATATTGAGAAGTGTACATCCCTGAATCCACTCGTTTTCGGGTGCATCAAATTTGCTTTCCTTATTGTATGCACCGTAGCCCGAAGGCTGTATATATGACAGAAGAATATCTTCACACATAACACCGAAATTGTTCACGTGGTCATGACCGAAGTAAACAGCCTGTGCACTACCCTTCTGCTTCATGGCGTCAAAGAAGCCTACATCAAAACCTGACTCACAGACGCCTTCATTCTTTTCACCGTAAAGGAATTCGCCATCTTCATATTCCTTTTCTGCCTGATAGATCGGAATATGTATAACCGTTACTGACTTGAATTTACCGTATTCTTTTTCAATGGCATCGTGCTTTTCCTTGTACCATTCAACCTGTGAGGTTTTAATACCGTCGTAAACATCGTCTTCATCCGTAACACCGTATTCAGCCTTACTTTCCTCGCTCATATGGTCGCCCGTATCCATAAGGAAGAAAACCTCCTTAAGTGTTCCGTCTGAATTGAGGATATTAATTGTGCAGTTGCCGTTTCCGTCAATATCTGTCCTGCCTTCTTTAACGAGGCAATGGTCATAGGAAGAAAACAGCTCTATAACCTTTTCTCTTTCGTAAGAAAGAAAGCCGTCACCCTCATGATTACCGAGAACTGTTGCCCAATATACCCCAAGGCTTTCAAAAAGCTCTGCAAGCTGAATGTTTCGCTTTTTATTGAAGCCGTATGTAACGTTATCGCCGCCTAAAATAACAAGGTCAGGCTTCTGAGCCCTGATGTTTTCCACCATATAGGAAACCGTCATATTATCAAGCTTCTTGTCACCTTTAAGGTGCGTGTCAGTGAACATAAGAACCTTGAAGTCACCGTCACTGTTCTTTTTGATTGTGACGCTGTCAACATCTTCTTTAACGATTTCAACATCGCTTTCAAGCTTTTCTACCGCTGAAATATCATATGAAATACCCTGCGAGCTTTTGAAAAATACAAACCCGCCAAATCCGATTATTACAACAAGTAAAACCGCAACAACTATTTTCACAGCCTTTTTCATGCACACCACTCCTTTAAATTCCATTATAGCAGAAACAGAATTTAAAATCAATTGTTCATTATCCGTTTTGTGTAAGATGAAAAAAAGATTTAATTGCAACTCATAGGCAAAAGACAACGTTAGCGGTATTAATTTTTCAGAGTTTGCCCATATTCGCAGTATGAGCAAAAACATAGATCAGAAATACATTTCAGCGAAAGAAATAACAGGGAGCGGTTTTTAGCCGTTCCCTGTTTCAGTTCTGTAAAATTAATTCGTCAGATACGATTACTCGTTCAGAAATTTTCAGCAGCACTTATGCGAAGAACCATATCGGTTGCCTGAGGTCTGTCACCAATGTAATATGTACCAAAGCGTGTAGCGGTAAATTCATATTCCTCGGAGTATTCACCGCTGATCGGATCAAACCACTGGCAGATATAACTTCCGCCCGGAACAAGACTTCCCACTGTGCCGGTTTTTATTCCACCGTAGAATTTGGTGTTTGCCTTCTGTGCAACGGTTTCATCGGTAAACGAATAGAAATATATAACAATTTCGCTGTTATCTTCATTACCTGCATAAGTGTAATAAACATTGTTTGCAGGCACAAAATATGACTTATTATCAAACCTCGGAATAAGATTATACCACTCGGCACTTTCAAGGAAATCGCGCATATATCCGACCTGATATGAGCTTTCATATTCAAGTGCATCCTGCCACGTTGCGTTGATTTTTTCTTCGCTTGTTATTGTATCAACACCGTCTGAGCTGTCAGTGTCTTCGCTATACACGTTAAGGTAGCTCCAGGTATCCTGACCGCCCCAGCCGTAGCCGTACATACCGTTCAGGTATGCTGTCCAGCCCTGCATTCTGGAGCCGAAGTTTTTTGTCCAGAGATAGCAATACTGACCCTCATAGTTAATCGCAGGCTTGCCTTGTGAGTTATACCAGCAATCCTTTTCAACGCGGAAATCGCTTTGTCCCGTTTTTGAAGGATGCCATTGAACAGCGTAAAAATTATGTGCTTTTATATCTCTGAAGCAGGAAGGCATTGCATCCTTAAAATAAACCTCGCATTCATCCGTTGCACCCTCGCCGTTGCCGTAAACCGATGTTGCACCGACGTTTTCCATGTGGGCAGAAAGCGGATGGTCATATGTATCGTATTTTGCAATATATTCCGCAACAAGCTTGTAGGGGTTGTTTTCCAATCCCCATTCGGGATGATTTGTTTCGCTCCAATAGAAATCGTTGTCAACCTCCTGACCGAGTGTCCAGACCACGGGATAAGCTCCGTATCTTGCAACCCAGTAACGGCAGGCTTTTTCAAGGTAAGCTTTTGCCGAATCGGACGGTTCATTACCGTTAAAACCGCCATTATTTGAAATCAGGGGTTCAATAAAATAAGAGAAGAAAAACTGTGCATTTGCGTGAACAAGACCGTTTTCTGCAATGATACGGAACTTTTCATCATAGTCATCAAGACCTGCCATATCATCTTCGGTTATACCGTTTGTGAAATCAAACTTCGCTCCGATAGGTTCACTCTGATAAACGGTAAATCCCTGCGAAGCACGTTTTTCACATATTGTTTTAACCATATCAACCGTTTCGTCACCAAGGCTCCAATGAGTATCGCCGAGCCAGAAAAACGGTGTACCGTCATCGTAAGTGAAATACTTTTCGCCTGCGTTTGTTGTGACAAAACCGTGCTTGTAAATATCGTGTTCACCGCTGTATTCGGAACAGATAACCTTACCTGTTCTTCCGTTAAGCGACGAATTGCTTTCATCCGTGCAGACAGTTTTGAAATACCAATCACCTGCTGACGGACAAGCGAAGCGGACTTTCCAGATGTTACCACCATCCCAGAATGCAGGAATAATATAAAGTCTACCGTTGCCCCAGAGATGCAGTTCAACATCAACATCATTAAACGGGTTCGCATATGCTTTTTCGCTTTCAAAAGCAATTTCATTTGCAAGCCAGGTTTCCGCATTCACTGTCTGTTCGGGATTCACAATCGGCTCGCCTTCATATTCAACCCACGAATGAGGATTGACCGTTGCAGAAGGCACTGCGGTTTCGTCTATACCTTTGTTTTTATTAATTAACTTCGAAAAGTAATTTACGACTACACCCGTAATTTCTTCTGCCATATTTATTATTGCAGGTGTATGTGTACGTGTCCTGCCCGAAGCATTGGATGGGAGCACAGTAAATGAAAAAATCACAGAAACGCAAAGAAGGATGGAAATATATTTTTTCAATTTCATAAACGCCTCCGAAAAATTTATTTGTTATACTATAACATAAATTTGTATTATTATCAACTGTAGGAAAAGACGAGATGCAACATCTGACCAGATACCGCCGATATTTTATAGACATTATCCTGAGTTCAAGTCAGGCAGTCTGAATCTTTCAGAGTTTGCAAGGGTCTGCGGTCTGAGCAGAAATACGGTTTATAAATATCTTTCTCTTTTGGAATGTTGATATAAAAAGCAAAGCAGACATTGGTTAAATGTCTGCTTGTTGTTTACTGTATTACTTAATACGGAACTAATAATTTAGTTGTGCATTTCTTCAATACCTTCGGTTGCAGAAATATCGTACAAAAATTCACCGTAAACATAATCGTTAGGAATACTCGAATCTGTGTTTTTAATTTCTGTATGCAAAGCAATTCCACGAATTCCTAATTCTTCAGGGGAAAAAGAGTTATCGGTTTCAATTATTACTGAAAAACCGTAAACGCCTTCTGTAGTGAATATATCATAACTCTGCGCGTTTTGATTTATAGACTTTCCGTTTCCGTCATTTTCATAATATCCACCAAATTTTTTCCATGTAATACTTTCAATATCACCTTCAATTAAAGAAAGCATATTGTTTATTTCACCTGCAAGGTCATCGTAATTGTCTTTGATGTTTTTACACATAACTGCTTCTAATGCAGATGCATCCTTGTTTTCAACTGCATAAATTACTGCTTCTGCAACTTCTTCGTTGCTGACAGTCTTTTTCTCACCGAAAAACGGGAATATTGCCATAATAATTGACATAAAGAATGCGATAATTTTTGCGAACATAATTTTGCCTCCTTAAAAATTACAAAAATATTTACACTCTCATTTTATCACTAATTCAAAAATGTCAATGTTTTACTAAACCACACGCATTTACTTTAATTTCGTTTAATGCTATAATACCACCAACAGACACAAGAGGGTGATATTATGGCAGAGAAAAAACATCCTGACAAGCATCACGGCAAACAGACTAAGCAACGCATGAAACTGTATATTGTTCTTCAATATCTTCTCTGAAAGCCTGATGATGAGCATTACATAAATTCACAATGAGTAATGCAAAACTTATCGACATATCTATGGCTAATTTTCTTTCATTTTTGACACTGCCTTTTTATTTTTCAGCAGAGATTAATTGAAAATTAATTATTCATCAGCGAAGCGATTTCACTATTCATTATTCATTAAAAATCCGCTCTCTTACGAGAACGGATTTTCCTTTGTGTTTACAGCTCAAATTAGCAACCTCCAATTATTTAAGTTTTAAGTGATATTCTGCCTTCGGCAGAGTGATATTTTCACTACTGTGAAAGTGATATTGAAACCTACAGTTTCAGTGATATTTTATTCGCTACCAAACTCGCAAGGCGAATAAAACTGAAAACGACAAGTTTCTGTCGAAACTTGTCGTTTTCTTTGGTGAGGATGAGTGGGCTCGAACCACCGACCCCTTGCATGTCAAGAAAAGTTTTGTTTTTTTTAAACTATATTTATCAATGCTTGTAGGAAACATGACTTGCATTCTGACTTGCATACTTTAAAATGAAATATATTACAACTAAATCACCACTAAAACAGGTAAGGTACACATAAATATGTATTTTAATGTATAACAAATAAAATTGTTGCATATTTTAATAATGTGTGTTATACTCTTGTTGGAGGAGTAATCATAACGTTTACTTGGAGGTATATATGGGAGATATAAGAATTTAAATATTTAGATTTGTAAAAAGTCGGGACTTCCCGGCTTTTTCTTATTTCTTTTTCTTTAACGTTTCACTAATTTTGATTTGCTCTTGTTCATTTCTTTGTTCCCATCTTTTATATAATTCTGTTATGTTAGGGAAATACTTATCTTCAACAGTTGTGTTTTTCATTGAGATAAACGGATAAATTAACTTAACATTTTCTAAAAAAGTTTGATGCAAAATAGGATATAGAATTCTTTCATCTGCAAGATCTTCAATCAATATTAAAGAAAACGCTTCTAATTGATTTATGCTTTTTATCAGTACCATCCTAAATTCATCATTGTAAGCTTTCTTCTTTTTATCTTGTTCAACACAATTACATTTTTCTGGTCTATACAAATTGCTCATAGAACACAAAGTAACAAATATATCATAGTTTATTACATTGCAATTATGATTGAACGGTTCAAAAAACTTTCCAGACAAAAGAGAGTTTCCTTCTTTTTGATTAAACAGCTTAGGTTTAATTCTAAGCAAAGTCGCATATTCTTCTTCAGTGTAATGTGTTAAAAATACATTTCTAATAAAAGAAATTTCCGGCAAGATTTCTCTGGCATATTTGATAGCCATTTCAGCTGAATATTCTTTTTTGCTTCTTTTATTTTTCTCTCTACTATCATCAACAAATAAAACCACTTGAAATATAACAAAAATCATTGAAAATATCGAAACCGCTGCAGCAAGTATTTCAAAATAATCTTTCAAGTTAGACTGACTGTAAAAGTTGAAATAGTATGCAGTAAAACTTGCAACGAATATTACAAAAATAATAAACAAAACTACACATATTATTGGAATTTGATTTACACACTTTTTAAAAAATTCTTTTATTTTATACATGATATTATTATCACCTCAAACATATTATAGTATATTTTGTCGAAAAGTCAATAATTAACAAAAAACGCCCCTACTGAAAGACATCTACGTCAATCGGTAGGGGCGAAATTCTTCTTTACGTGCATCTTTTCTAAAAATTGCACGTTATTCACTTTAGAGTAATTTAACTTGCTTGTTACTTGCAAGAGATGATTAAGTTAGTTAAATATGATACTTTTTACTAACTTAATACACAAGACTGCTCATTATAAATTAGAAAACGGCTTATTTTACTTGCTGAAAACGGTTTTCGATGTGAGGATAAGAGCCAAAAGCTTCATTCTGCGTTGTTTCGTTACTTGCCGGTAACTTGCAGGATTCGTCCACCTCACGCCAATCCTCGTAAAGCATATCCGTTTGAGATGCCAACCAAGGAACGATACCTTTCGGAGCATTAGGGTTTTCTGTTACAAGACCATTTGTAACAATATAGATGTATGGCAACGTCATTTTGCTGTGTTCGTCAGGTATCTGCATTTCTATGTAGATCCCCTTCCCGTTCCACCCTCTTCGGGCAACTTTCTTACCTTCCTTGAGCTTACGGAGAGCTTCTCCGAAGTCAAAGTAATGTGTTGTTTTTTCAAGCATTACAATTTCTCCTTATACACCGAATCTTTCATATCATTCTTCGCAAACAATTTCATATTATTATAAATTTTCTGAGCGATTTCTTCGAGCTTTGATTTCGGCATAAATGACTTAAAGAAATCCGGGACGTACTTTTCGTACAGCTCGTCGACAACTCTCTGCATTTTTTCGGGGCCGAGGATATCAAGCTCGGCAGCTTCAGCAATCAGGAATGTTGCCTTTGAGTAAATTGTCTTTCCCATCTTCCTGTAAGCGTTGATTACCGCAAAAACGATAATAATTGCTGTCAGGATGATATCAATAATTGTAATCGTATTCATTTGTAATATCCTCCGTTTTTGTCTGTTCTACATATTGGTCAACGTAATCTTCAATTTTCTGTCTGTACGGCTGACCGTGTTCGTCTACACCGTACTTATTTCTGCTGTTTTTGAGCCCGAACTGATACAGGCAATACGACAGAAACGATGCGAGTAACAACGACACACAAGCAACAGGAAGTGCTGCATCGGGAAGTGTTGTTGCTCCGGTTTCAATCGCGAGTTTTGTCAGCGAGTTATATCGGAGTATCGCGTATACCGCAACTGCACCGATTACCGCAGCGATAATTCCGCAAAGAAGCTTTGAAAATTCAACCTTTTTCAAGAATGTTTTGATTCTTTTAAGTACGTTCATCAGTCCACCCTCTCGCAATAATCAAGGCAGATCCAACCTGACGGGATCTTACCCCAGTTATCCTTAACTTGAGATACGGTACAGGTGCAACCTTTCACAAGACCGTTTGCAGACTTGCCGCCGTTGAGCTTCTTAATCTGCATCTGAGCGTTAGCTGTGAGCATATTAAAAGCCTTTTTCACATAGCTTGTCCCTGCACCCGTTCTGACGTTCAGCACGTCAGCGGTAACCTTGTATATACCCTTTTTGTATGCAGGAAGATCTTTGAAAGTAAGTCCCTTTGAAGATATAACCTTTGTAAACTTCTTATCGACATAAAGAAGCTTTTCAGGTTTGAATGCACCGCCTGAGCAGTGAAGAACATACTTACCCTTGCTGTTTTCTCTCCAACCGTTCCCGAGGAGCTTACCCTTACCGAATGAAAGGTGTGTGTGCATACCGACACCACCGTCAGTTCCTTCATTGCAGATGAGCTTACCTCTTTTGATTTTCTGACCGACATCGAGCTTTGCAAGGTCAGCATCGTTGGAATGAGTAATAAGACCGCAGAGATAATCTGATGTGCCGTCCGGGAATACACATTCCGAGGTAGATTCAAAGAAGATTGTGTTTGTGCCCTTATTTCTTTCACCGTACAGACGAACGATTTTAATTTCATCGCAGGGACAGTAAACGCCCTCTCTCGATGTATCTTTACCACCGTCATCTATCGGGTAGTCCTTGTAGTTGCCTGTTGTGTGCGGCTTATGGGATGTTGTGCCGTTGTAGTTCTGAGTAATTCTCATATTCTTCAACGGATATGTAGCGTAGTTCATATTGTACCTCCTGTTCTTTTTATACATTGTCGTTAACGTCAACACTCTCAAGAAGTGCGTGATAAAGCTTTTTAACTTCACCGTTACCGCCTGCTTTTATGTATTTTTCACCTGCATCAAGCCTTTCGTGAATCGGCATATACGGTGAAGTAATGACAAGTCTCTTGATATCAAGATAGTTCTCTTTGGTATGGCGTTCCTCGGCTTTTTTCCACTCGTCAAATTGGATAGCAACCTTAATCACTTTCAGACAAGCAGTTACGATTGTGACAAGTGCACCAATAACCGCACCCCAGAGGATGATTTTTTCTGCCATTACATCAGCACCTCCAGAAGTTTCGTTATGATACTAATTACGCTGTCTGCGACATTTTTTGCAATATCTTCAAACAGCGGAAACCATATTTCAATGGGTGCATCTCCGTTAAAAGTCATAAGAATGGCTGAAAGTGTCAGCCAGAACGGATTTGTCATAATTATTCCTCCTCTTCCATATTAGTCTCAGGTTCTTCAGGTATTTCAACCCACGGAATTGCTTTGTATAAATTAACTCTTTCTTCATACATAGCAGGAATGTCAATAGAGCGTATATTGCTCGGCTCGTCACTCTCTTTTACAAGCTCAAAGCCGACATTAGCAACAATGCGAATTGCTATTTTTTTGCTATCCGAGTATATGTCGAATAACTCGGCATTTTCAATCGGCTGTGTCGGTGATTTAATCTTCATCATTGTGCTAACGTCACTCCTTTTCTAACCACAAAGGCTTCATATAAAGTTGTTTTCTCGGAATTCTCTGTCTGCTTTTCCCACGAATAAAGCTTTGTTTCAGGGTTAAAATAGACTTCGTTTGAGATAAAATCCACAATAAATAAATCGCCATTACCCATTGTGTCTAACACCCAACCTTCGTTATTGTAAGTTATTGTAATTCCTGCATTTTGACCATCAATTTCAGGGTTAGGAATAGCATTGAGAATTGAAATTAAACTTATATCCATAAGGTCAGGGTGTATAAAGTATTTACAATCCTTAACATCAAGAGAGCAAGTCAATGTAAAAGGTTTGATTCTCAACCCTCTTAACAGAAAACAGTTTCTGAACATATTTGTTGTATCTGTCTGTCCTGTAAAATCAAGCTCGCAATCAATCGTTTGTAATTTCTCGCAACGATAAAAAGCTCCTCCATAATATGACGGGTTAGCAGTAAGTGCACTTTCACTCGGTGTGTCTAATTTTATGTATTGAAGTGCGAAAGCGTTATACATAAAATTCTTCAAAGTTGTAGCATTTGCATTTCCTGTCATAATTAACCGCTCCAAAGTTTGAGAAGCAAAAGGTCTTGTTGCTGATGATGTTCCTATCGCTTGAGCATTTGAAACATCTATACCTACTTCTAACAAAGAAGTTGAAAAAGCAGTGGCTGTTGCAGACCATTTCATTTTCGGTGTGTAAATGTACGGCAATCTATACGGAAGGCTATTTCCGTCGGCGTCTCTCGGTGGTTGATTAAACAAGTGATAAGCATTTCCTGTATAATTTGCAAAATATGCCTTGATTAAATCCCAATCACCAAGAGCCTGTGTTTGTTCTTCGCTGGTTATCGGCAAGGTTGATACTGTATTGTTCAGTTCTTCCCAAGTCTTGTTATCGTGATTTTCGCCTGTTGCTGTTTCGAGGGATTCTGCCAATTCTGCACGACACTCTTCGCGGACGGTTTCCGTGGCTGTACCGATGATATCAGCACCTTCCGTTTTACCTGTATCTATGAGAGTAAAAACGTGAGGTATGGACTTGAACAGCACGTCATTCCCCTTTTTGATTTCTACAAACAGAATAATTTCAGGATTGAGTGTTAATGTTCTCGGAACATAGAAATCACCGTTGATTTTGAACGGCAAAGCTCCTTCAGGCATAACAGCAACAAGATTTTTCTCAAGCTCTGCAACAGTTTCACCATTGAGGTCTTTGAAAAACTCAAACCTGAGTACAGTTGCGTTATGTTCGCCCGTTCTGCCGAGGCAGTCTGATTCGGGAATCATATGACCGTCCGGGCAGATCACAATTGTATTAACCATCTTCATCACCTTCAATTTCAATAAAGTCGCTGAGGCTGATGATATCCGTCGGTGTGATGCAGAGTGTCGCAGGGAGAATTACCTTCTGCACATCAAAACTGACATCCATATCAAGAAGAGAGCCGAGTTCTCTGTTGAACTCAGCTCCATTCAATATTTTATATTCTCTCTTGTTTTCGGCAAGCTCGCCGTATCTTTCGCAAAGCCTGATTCTTGCTTCGTCGTATATCGTAATCTCGGCATTCATTGCCTTGATGAGCTTTGCCACACGGTAGCTTTCCTTTACGGGCAGCTCCTGCTGCGAAAGCTTTTTCGCCGCTTCACGTGCATTTAATATTGATTTGAGATTTGTTTTTATCATGTTATCCTCCTACTGTTATAACTTTACCTGTTTTAACTTCAACTGCAAGCCAAGCATAAGATTTACCACTAACGGGAGTTGCACCTTCAAACCCTGTAATATAAGCTGTTTT
The DNA here is from genome assembly GCA_045648305.1 of Acutalibacteraceae bacterium. GTDB lineage: Bacteria > Bacillota > Clostridia > Oscillospirales > Acutalibacteraceae > CAG-488. The sequence continues at coordinate 17,852 of JAZRNR010000131.1, read as the reverse complement.
AGTTGTAATATTGGTACAAATTACGCTTGGTGTTCTAACTGAAAACACACCAATGCTCGTTTCAGCATGTCCGCCCAAGCATGTATCGCAGCTTAAAAATATTGTTTGGTCGAAATTCCCCGGATCTATTTTAACCGTTCCTACATCTTGCTTGTAATTTTCATTGTTGGTAGCCATAGCTGAAACTATTGCCAAATCTGTACTGTTGACTATACCATCACCGTTCAGATCATACTTTTTAAGTAGTTCGTCATTAATTGGAATCATTTTTAAAGAAAGGTTCGTACAAACTGTTACGTCATCCTGAGTCATTTTCGGGTATGTTTTTATTGTTTCGGCACTTAATTCATCTTTATTGATAGTCCAGCCACCGATTAATCCACTTGTTGCAGTAACTTTGCCGTCCGCAGTAAGCTGAAAATAATCACTCTCAATCGTAATCTGATTTGCTTTGGCGTGGATTGCTGACTGCAAATTTCCGTTTTCGTCCGTTTTTACACAGAGTTCAAGCCTTGCTTCGACAAACTGCTCCGTATCCTGTACACACGGAGTCCAGTCCGTTGCGACGTTACCCTCTTCGAGTTTCAAAGAGGATATTGAAATAACGTAAGTCTGATAAAGTTGCATTGAAAAGAAAAACCTTAAATCAAAATCGGTTGGTTTTGATTCCAATTTAAAAACTACTTTGTACTTTTTCCAACTGTTTGTTACCGTTAAATCGCTTGTTTCAATATAATTGACACTGATTCCCGAACCTGCATATACCAAATTAATTTTACTTAAGGTTGCAGTTGAATCACCCTTCGCCCAAAAGCTGAGTGTATAAACCCTGTCTGATACAATTTTCTCGATTTTCCCAGAGTTCTGACCAATTATATTTTCGGATTGAAAAGATATTCCTCCTAATCCGTTACCGCCCTCTCTGGTATATTCAAATCCTATTTTCCTCGCTTTACCCGACGGTACTGTAGAATCTTCATTGATTTCGCCCAAAACCAAATCCGTATATTGCTTTTTGGGCGTTATTCCCTCAAAGCAAGCTGAATCCAACAAGATATTTCTTGTTCCGATGTTAAGCTTGCTTGTAACACGCATTGCGATTGAATCAGCTTTTGAATCAATAATGCTTTCAGCTTCGCTTTCGGTTATGTATCCCGCTGCTTCTATTTTTGAAATACGTTCAACAGATGAAGTAATCTGTTTGTCGGTAGCTTCGATTCTTGCAGTATATGTTTCGTTTTTAACATAATTCCCAAGGTCACTCTTTGAAGCATATTTTCCGCTGATTATGCCTTCAATCTTACCGGCAATAATATTGATTGTTGTCTCCTTCTGAACCTCTGTCGTTACCGTGCCTTCGATATCAATTTCCGAAAAAAAACCTTCTAATTCTTCCTGCTTGGTCTTTATTGTTTCAACAGCTTTTGCGTTCACTAATAATCCGGCTGCAGTTTGCTTAACTAACGTTTCGAGACCGTTTTCAGGATCTTTAACAACAGAAACAATTTCGCCGAGCTGTTTATCAACCTTCATATAAGCCTGCAAAAGCTTCTTCTCTCCGGGAGTTGCGGCGGCATTGTAATCCGTCGCAGTGGCAACAGGCATTTCGAGCTTTGACGATTCCTTGATATCACCGTTAAGCATCATATCACAGCGCATAAACACAGACAGATACTCTTCGGGAGAATCATAATCAAAGGTCCGTCCGTTTCTTTTATAAGCTTTGATTTTGAACACATCTCCGAAATTGAGATAGCCTATGCCATAAGATTCAAGCGAATAACACCTGTACTCCGTACCCCTGACAGCATTCAGAATTTCAGACAGCCACGCTCCCCTTTCTTCGTCCGTTCCCTCAGCTGTAAGCGGTTGTGTAAGCTTAACTTCAACAGCTGTTTCATCCGTTACTCCCGAAGACCGCAGATAGACATTATCCTCCTGGGGCTGTCGTGAAAAAACAACGGTATTTGCAGGGCCGTAATGTTCACCGATTGTAAGCGATTTGAAATTGCTTATATCAAGAGTATGTAACGGGGCCTTCATATTGCCGTTACCGTCCGTAACGTAAACAACGTACACTCTGTCGACAATGTCACCGTTCGCATTTGACTTAAAAGCAAAGGAACAGCCCGCACTCTTTGCAATATCGTCAAGGACATCGCGGTAAGTGTAGGCTGAACCTGAATCGTCTGCTGCATTTTTATATCTGTCTTCAGTGACGAGTTTTGAACCGTTTTTCAGGTCATCAAGATTCGCACAGACAAGACCGCAGGCTGCGAAAATTTTTCTTGCGTACTCTTTGAGTGTTATGGGGAACGTAACACCCTCCAAAGCGTAAGGCTTGGTTGTTTTGTACATTGAATCGTAGCAGATGAATTTTGTTGTATTCTCTGCCTCATCATATTCGGGAGCTTCACCTATATAAAACGTTCCGTAATTTATAGTCTTGCTGTCACTTCCCTTTTTGGCTGTGAGTCTGCAGGCAGAAAACCTTGAGTCCTTCACAAGATCCCTGTGGTCACCCACAAGAACGGCATCAAGACAACGCATTACACAGGTGTATAAAGCACCGTCAAACCTGAGATTTTCAGAAACAACGTCCTCTTCCGTTATCGACTTGTAGAGGGTGCCGTTGGATTTATATGCCGTACAGCCGAAGCTCAGCTCTTTACCGTAGGATTCAATAATCTCTTTAAACGTTGCCACGGTTTTTACACCCTCCTTTTGTTCGCGATGATGCTGAACGAAATCGGTTCAAAGATACTGTTGTTTTCATACACATTTGAATTAAAGGTGCCGTTTGCATCCCATTTTTTGATTTTGTTCACAACATCGCCGAAATAAAAACTTGCTTTTTCAAACTGTCTGCGTTCGACACAGTATGCCCTGACCGTTGTTTCTGCCTGATTCAGAGCCGACGTAAGTATCGCCCTGTCCGCTGCTGTCTGTCTGCCGATTTTAACCTGCAGCTTCGGAAAGATACCTATAAGGGTGCCTTTGCTTTCGCCTGTCATACTTCGCCCCGAGCCTTCAGCCCACAGCTTATAATCGTCAAGGCTTGCTTCAACAACGGATTTCGGAAATGCATACCAAACCGAACCTTTTTTGATTGCAAAGGGATGCTTACAGCTGTCTATTGCCGTATCAGATATTACAATGACACTCATAAAACACCTCCGTTGGTTGCGAATGTAAAACGTTCCTGATTTTTGTTGTAAGATGTCGCGACTTCCTTGCTGTCGACGTAAAACTTATTGACAATCGGAATTGAAATTCTTTCGGCAATCTTTTCAGCAAGAATGTTCATCCATTCGGTATTATTTTCAAGCGGAAGAACAGCCTCCGCACCTGCTTCACCTGCAATAATGTGCTGACCTCTGCCGGGATTGTTGACAATACCGCCCCTTGCAAGACGAGGGATTGACACATAAGGAAGGTTGAATCCGACAACTGAACCGCCGATTCCCGGTACCCATGAAGGAACGGTAAATGAAATTGAGTTGATTTTTCCTACAATAAAGTTTACTCCGCGTTCAACGATAGAAATTGCGGTGTTTATTGCTAACTTTAACCCATCCGGAAGTGCATCCAGCTTACTCTTCCACCACTGCTTTGTGAAGTATTTTCCGATATGGGTGTTCCAGAAGTTTTTAACAGAGTTCCAAGCATCAGACACCCAGTTTTTAACTACATCTGTGTTGAGTGAAGCAATTGTAACAAGACCTGCCGCACCTGCGGCAATGAGAGCTACACCGAGAGTTACATGAACTCCGGTTGCACAGAGAATAATACCTAAAACCAGCATTGCCGCCGAGGCAATCGCAGTAATTGCCATAATAAACGTACGAATATCAGTGGGAAGCTTGTCTGCCGCAAGAACTGCTGTTGCAACAAGTGAAGCCGCACCAAATGCGATAAGGGCTATACCTAACGGTATCATAGCCGTCGTTAAACAAAGGATAACGCCCAATGCTAACATAGCAGCTCCGGCAATTCCCATTATAATCATTAACATTCTTTGAGTTTCATTCGGAAGTTCATCTGCTTTCATAACCAATGCACTCACCAATGATGCAGCTCCCACAGCTATGAGAGCAATACCAAGTTTAAAAGCAGGAGTTGTACAAAGTATTAATCCAAGTGCAAGCAAAGCTCCGCCTGCAATAAGAAGGATTGTGTTAAGCATCGTCCCTACTTTGTCCGTCATTGCATCGGAATTGCCTATCGCTGCAGCTGTGAGTGCAATACCTGCAAGAATTGCAGCTATACCCATCGGAATCTGACCGCAGACAAGAAGAACAAGACCGACAGCAATCATAGCACCACCGGCAAATGCAAGAATATCGCCGAGATTCTTCTTTATTGTTTCGCATATCTGCTCAAACTTTCCTCCGCTTACATCCGGCAAATCGAGTGTTGCGGCAGGGTTTTCTTTTTTCGCGGTATTATCCGAAGGACTTGTGAGCATATTTTTCTCATCAAAGCCTGCAAGCTGATTCTTCGCATCCTTCGTAGCCTTTGCTGTTTCTTTTGTGGCTTCCGCCTGCTTTTTAAGTGCCTTTGCATTGTACTGAGCAACCAGGTCAACACCAGTGAGCGTTTTTATGAACAGATTCAGGTACGCGAGACCGTACTGTATGTAATAAACTACCCTTTCAATCGCAGGTGACAGCGCATGAGCAAGCACACCCTTCATCGCGGTTACGGTGTTATTGAGCTTTTCATTTTCGGAAACTGCCAAGCCGATTGAGCTTTTAATCGCATAGAATGCCGATCTTGCACCGAAAATGGCAATCGTGTACTTTGACATTGTTGCAATGGCTTTTTTGATACCGTCACCCATATGGTCGGCACTCTTCCTTGCAGTTTCAAACGAATCCTGCGAGGTCTTTTTGAACGTTTTTGTTGTGTTCGTTAGTGCCTCAAGCTTTGATTTAAGCTTCTGATACTCAGTATTGGCACGAAGAGCATCTTCGGGTTCAATTCCCTTTGCTGCCGCAATCTTGCTTGTTTCGGCTTCTATCTGCGTCATACGGCCTTTTACACGTGCAAGAGCTGCCTCATACTCCTCAGCTGTATTGATTTTGGAAAGAAAATCATCACCAACGAGGGATGTTCCCACATCAGTGTTTACACCCTTTACATCCGATTTGTACTGTTTTTCAGCTGTTTTCGCCTGCTTTATTGCCGCGGCTTCTGCCTTCTTTTTCTTGTACTCGTCAATCGCACGGTTAAGCTCCTTCTGTTCAGCTGTAAGTTTCTTTGTTTCCTCAGCTTCCATTTCAAGAACATGCGCCGCCTGCTCATCCGTTGCCGCATTTGTAAGCATATTGTCCGTTTCAGCCTGAATTCGCTCAATTTCAGCCTGTATATCAGCAAGCTTCTTCTGAGCCTTATTCAGTCCGCTTTCGTTGGTTATTGAAACGGGCTTCACCTTAAAATTAAGTGCCTCTGCGATTTTCTCAAGCTCGGCCTTTGTGCTGTCGCTGACTTCCTTGAGCTGAGAATCGTCAACATTGAGCCTTGCTTCAATATTGAGTGTTTTTCCGATTTCTTCAAGATTTTTCTTCGCATCCTCGGCCATTCCTTCAATGTCATCAAGTCCGTTTTCAACACCCTTGATGTCAAGCTTTGTTTCAACTCTTATTGAACCGTCAGCCATTTAACCACCTCCTGAAAAGAATTTTTCAAACTCGTCGATTTTTTGCTGTTCTTCGGCACTTATTTTTTCAGGCAGCTTAAGAGCCTCCTGCGACTGTGCCATTTTTGCCCTTTGAGCAGGGTCTTTGATTTCATTGAGATCATAATTGCGGATTTCACGCACACGAGAAAGGATGCAGTTTTTGTCAAGACCCTGAATTAGGTCATTGAACCGCCACCAATGAAGGTTAATGCTGCTTAAATCCATTCCGTAACACGACTGAAAAGATGCCTCAATGAAAGCTTCATCATAATTTATATCGAAATCCGGCTGTGAAGCTTCCTCTTCCTTATTGTTCTGCTCATTTCCGCAAGTAAGAAAAGTGATTGCCTTTTCAAGGAAAATGTCCAGGTTATCCTTCGGAACAAACCCGAACAGCTTGAAGATAACGGCAAGAGTCCGTTCACGGTCAGATATTTTCTCGTCGTTTATAATCCTGTAGCATTCCTTTGCTACTCTGTAATCGGTTGCAATTTCGTAAAGCTTGTCTTCGATACGTGCATACTTCGGGTACATCAGATCACCTGATTCTGTACATCGCCGTATTTTTCCTCAATACGTGCCGCAATCGCATCGCTTGACACCTTCATCCTGTCAAGATGTGAAAGACCGTCTTTGCCCTTTTTCGTAAGCTCTTCAAAAAGGTCGTTGTACATTTCAAGGTAGTTTGCATCGCCGAATACTTTCTGACAACCGCCTTCGCCGAGGAACTTATCCATAGCCTTTCTCATTCTCGCAAAGGCGTCTTTCTGTGCCTCCATTATTGCTATCTGATTCTTTGTCATAGCAGAATTCTTATCCTTTGAATCCTTCTGCTTGTTGATTATCAGAATCTTCTGCTTAAGCCAGTCCTGAGTTTTGCTTATTTCTTCATAAGCGTCATTAAGGAGAAACGGCAACTGAATGTCACCCATTGCAAAGGTCAATGTGTCACCGTTGTCGTTAACCTCGATTTCATAGATGTCTTTTCTGTGAATTCTTAACTGTTCCATTAGAAATTCCTCCATAAAGCAAAATAAGGCGCAGTACTTTACCGCGCCTTGTGTGTTTATTCTTCCTGTCCTTCTTCCGGTTCAGCCGGGAAGAGACCCTCTCCATTACTGTCTTCAGAAAATGTCCCAAGGGTCAAAGACGGTATAATTTTACCGTCTGCAAGCTCGATATCAACATTTTCGGGATTACCGTTGAAAGAAACCTTATATTTTATTTTCGCGATTTCTCCTCCGTTAAGCTCAAAATCTGTAACTGTTACAGTCGCACCGAAACGCTGTGCTGTTCCCTTATATCCTGATTCTGTTTTTGTCAGGTCGTATATGGGAATAATAAGAGCTTGCGTTTCGCAATCGGAACCCGTGAGAAGCTCCTTGCGGATAATATCAACATAATCAAAGACAGGATCTCCCTTAAGAGCTGTCTGTTCAACGTCGCTTGCGATTTCATAACCGTCAATCGTGGTTGTCGCATTTTCTTCGTTGATATATGTTTCTGACGTTGTTTTTGCACCGTAGGAAATCGGCAAAGAAACAATACCCTTACCCATACGGTTCCAGTACGTTACTTTAACAGAAACATCAGGTGCACCCGACCATAATGTCACACGGCAGTATGCGATTTCATCCGCGTTTTCGAGTGACGAATTCAAGGTGTAACCCAATGTTTTTTCGTCAATTTTCTTAACCTCAGACAAAGCTGTGCCGAGCTTATAAGCAAAAACAAACTGCTTGCGGCTGTCGTAAAATGCCATATAAGTATTTGAGTGTACACCTATGTTTGCAGTGTTTCCACAGAATATAATTGTTGCACCGTTACGAACACGGAAGAAATCACTTGAATAAATAACGGTGCTTGTTATTTCTGCAACTTCACCGTTCGCATCGATTTGGGTCTCCGGCGTCAGTCGGATGTCCGCTGTGTCAAAACAAGTATCGAGAAACAGGGCGACTTTACTTGATTTAATTTTTTCAGGCATAGTTTATACCTCCGTTAAGAAAGCGTGACTGTACCGTCTGATGCAATTGAAGCAGTTTTCTTTTCGGGATTGCCGTTAAGAGAAACCTTATACTTGATTTTTGCAACCTCACCGCCGTTAAGCTCAAAATCGCTTATAGCAATCGTTGCACCGTATTTCTGCACCTCACCAGTGTACTTGCCGCCTGATTCGGTAAGGTCATAAATGTTCGCAAGGATAACCTGCGTTTCACAGTCCGAACCTGTTGCAAGGTTCTTTCTGATGCCGTCAACATAATCGAACACGGGGTCACCCTTCATTGCAACCTGTTCCGTATCGAAGCCGATTTCGTAGCCTTCTACGGTTGTTGTTGCATTGTCCTCGTCGATATAAGTCTCCGTTGAGGTCTTTGCACCGTAGGAAATCGGCAATGATGAAATACCTTTACCGAAACGTGACCAAACCGGCGAAGCTGTCTTTGAAGTATTAAGAAAGGCGGCAACCTTGCTTGATTTTATCTTATTTGGCATAATTTCACTCCTTATCATAAATTAAGCGGCACTGTATCTGATATCGGGATTTTGTTAAATCTCCGGATATATCAAACAAGTAGCCGCTTGAAATTGCTTCTATTTTTGAGGGGGTAAGACCCTCTTTCATTTCCGGGAAAACTTCTTCCCGTGTGCATTTTTCGAGCCATTCAGCAAAATCCTCGAAAAATCCGCTGTTGTCGATGTTAGTGCGCAGCTCATCGCTGTAATTGAGCCTTGCCGCAAAAACAAACACAAACTGTCTTTCGCTTGAGCCGTCGAGATACTCTTTTATAATTATCTGCGACGGTACTTCTTCGATAGAATAGGTGTCCGAGTTTTCAGGCAGAAAGTCAACGTTTACCCTTGCAAGCTCGGCAAGGAAAGGACAGGTCATTATAAAGTTTTTAACACTTTCGATTATCGTCATTTTATACTCCTCGCAAATTCTTCAGTCGTTCTTATGATGTCATACTTGTTGTCAAGCCAACAGCGTGTGACCCAATGAGGGCCTCTCAGCGGTGCACCCTGATATTGCATATCACGGTCTGAAAGCTCTTTCTTTACATGTTTTCTTGACCAAAAACCGTATTCGGGGCTGAAGAAAGCTCCTTTTTTCGTGACGGGGTCAACCATAAGTTTACCGTACCAATGAACACGAGCATAATCCAAATCGTAAATTATCGCCTCGTATCCTTCCTCGGGATAAACCTTTTGGGGATTGGCGCTAAAACTAAATGACTTTGCACTGTTCATCGGTACATACTTATCTGCTCGTCGCATTATATCAGTTGTAAAGAACGCCTGCACCCTTCCGCCCTTTTCAAGACCGTGGTTTTCAAGAACCTTCGCTGCTTCGGACATATCAATCTTAACCGTAAAAAGCTTTTCTGACATCACTTGCCCGTGATGGTGACATTGTCAACAAGTGAGCCGCACACATCCGGTTCAACCTTCATCACGGTCGCCACCTCTTTTCCGTTAAGATCTTTAAATGACGATATATCGGGACATTCGCCTTTAACAACTCTGTCACCCTTCTGCACAGTCCACTTTTCGCCGAAAGTCTTCGCGTTTTCAGGTGAAGAAATGATTGTTATGCTGTCCTCGCTTTCCTGACCTTTGCCTGACGGTGCTATACCCGTAGAGCCGTACCAATAAAAGCCTGGAACAACCTTACGGGTATATATGTCTTTATCTTTTTCTGCGATGTGGTGAAAAATTGTTATCGTATGAGGAAACATTTCATCACCTCTTCATTCCGCCGTAGCAAAGTCCCGTACCCGAAAGGTACAGCAAAGCCTTACGGTGCATCTCCGATTCATAGTCAGACTGCGTTTTCACCTTGAATGAAACAGAATGATTTCCGACGGATTCGCTCTGCACCTGTATGTCGCTGTTCTGCTTATAAAGCACCTCAGCAACGGCACAGACAGCTGATTTGTATTTTTCCTCAATCTGTTCGTGAACGAGGTTATCACGGCATAAAACAAGAGTGTCGACAAAAGCATTAGCTTCTCTCAACACTCTTTTAAACTCCGTAACATTCGGGATGATACTACCTGCGTAAGTTTCAACATAAAACTTATACATTCACATCACGCCTTTGTGTGGCAATAAACACCCGCGAGCTTATTCTTATAAACATCTGCAAGAGAAACGATACGATAGCCATACTTCCACGAATCGGAATCCTGGTTCGCTTCAGGTGTGACGATCTTCGGCTTCACGAGCTTATTGAACTGCATAAGTGCTGACGGATGAATAATCATAAAGTTGATATCCTTGGCAGTTCCTGCCTTTTTGAAGCCGCCCTTTGTCTGACCTTCAGTCTTGCCGTCAAGCTGAGTGATTGAATCATAGAAACGGCTCTGCGGAACAAGTACAATCTTTGAGAAGCGATTAAGCACTTCTCTTGACTTAGTTGTATCCATATCCTGAATACCACCGATGAATGTAGGTGTAGCATAGAGGATTCTGCCCTCTGTGGGAACTTCATCCTCATCCATCTTGTTTGTTGCTGTACGGAGTGCAGCGATTGCGCCTGTATCTGATGCGATATTTGCTGCAACCTTTGTTATACCTTCCTTTGATGCATACTTTGCGAAACGGTAAGCATCAAGCTCGGGAACAACCTTTGTACGGATGAATTCGCCTGCAAGTCTGCCGAAGGCAATACCGCCTGTTTCGATGTTATCAAGCTCATCAACAGAGAACATACGACCTCTGTCAAAATCACAGGCAACTGTCTGCCATGTGAGTGTAGCATCGCCACTTACGTAACCGCTGTTGCGGTCATAGTTGGCAAGACCGTCCATATCAAGCATCGGAATTACAATCTCGTTTGCATTGTAACCCTCATGCATAAGCTCCTGCGCACCATCGAGGTCAGCTGTAAGAGATGCAAGCTTATAAACCTCGTCGAGCATTGTCATATATCTTTTTGCAAGTTCAATCATATTAGGCATAAATTAATTCTCCTTCTTTGTACTTAATCCGAAAGCTGCACGAAGCACTGCATCATCATCGCCCGTGTCACCGTGGTCAAGGCCTGATTTCTTCTGCTTTTTCTCACCGAACAGATAAGCCTTTGATTCCTTCAGTGGGTCAATCTGCTCCGTGAGGCCTGTGATTGTGTCCTTGTCAACGGTAACCTTTGACATATCGATGTGCGGCATAATGTCGTTGACATCTTTCGGGTTGTATTTTGTTGTGATTTCTGTTTTGACAGCTGACATCTTCAGCTGTTCATTGTAACTTTTTGTCAGGTTGTCGATGTTCGTCTTATGCTCACCCTTCAACCTTTCAATTTCGCTTTTGAGCGACTCATTGTCGCCTGCTTTTTCCTTAAGGGTGTCATATTCTTTTGTCTTGTCAGAAAGTGCGGTGTTGACACTCTGCAGCTGCCCTTCGAGTCCGTCATACTTCTCTTTGCTGACATAATTACCTGTCGAGAGGTCTGCAAGTCTGATTTTTGACTCCTTTGTTTCCTCTTCGATTCTTGCGAATGTTTCATCAGAAACAACGCCCCTTAAAAGTTCAAGATTTTCCATAAATACTCCTTTGTTTTTATATCCGGTGTCTCCGGCAGTATTAAACAGTTTATATCCCGTGTTCAGGGGAACCGAGCACTTTATATCCCATACTCAGGGGATGGTATAAAAAAAGACACCACTCTTTCGAATGATGTCTTGAATTATTGTATTAAATTTGAAGTGATTGCCGATTTGAGGGTAAATGTTAACTGTTCTTATAACAGTTTAACAACCTGAATTTGATTTAAAATGTAATTTAAAACTCATTTTCGAGTCTTTTTGGTTCTTAATCTGTGAAATTTTCGTAAAATCACGGGTCAAGAACCATTTTTGAGTACAAGAAAAGCACTCTGCAATAACGCAAAGTGCTTTCAGCTTTTATTCTGTTTCCAAAGTGGAGTATAATTGCCTTTTGTGTAATCGTCCCAATGTTCAATGAAATATGTTCTTTCGATCTCATATTCTTCGGGAGTCATATCATCTCTCCAAAAAGGTACTTCCCTTAGAGTTCCTGTTGCCCAATCATTCATATTTCATCAACCCCTTCGTGTAATCTCTGATAAGACTTTCAACAATCAATTTCTCTCTTAAATACGTTCTTTCTCCTGCAGAAATTTCGTGATTTCTCGACATTCTGTTAATTTCTTCAAGCTCTTTATTATATAATGAATCAAACAGCAATGTACTCGGAGTTTCGGTCTTTTCCGCAACATATACAACCCCATCGATTCTGGTTGCTATAAACATATCAACCGGATTATCACCTAATAAAGTTCGCATATCTGTTTCAGAAAAAGCTGATGCCGTATTGTGATTGTGTATAAACGCAAACGTTCCGTCTCTATGTTCGTTAACATAGTCCCAAAAACCTGCAGAACCAACCGCATTTTCTTCTCCAACTTCAGTATAGACAACAGCATTTCGCTTCAAATCAAACAGTAAAAGATGTTCCTTGCCATCCTTTCCCCCTAATTCAGCTACTGTTTTACAAGCGCTTGATATAGCTTTATTGGAATCCTTTGAATATCCTAAAATATCCACTTTGAATGAAGCATCAGGATTGAATTCTACTTTATCCCAATAGTCAGGTGCATTTGCTGCTTCTATTATACCACCATTTTCAGCTTTTGCAACCTTTTTCGAAATCTGTTCCGTTACAAGCTCGCGGTTATAATCTCTCTTGAGCTTGTTGTCTTCGCAGAACTTATCAATCTCATCACTCTTGAGCTTTATCTTCTCTTTGAGCTTCTTCGCTGTTTCCTTGTCTCCCAGGGCTTCGGCGGCGGCTTTTTTCTTTTTGAGCTTTCTCATATCACGCTCAAGCTTTCTCTGCTGCTGTGACAGTTCGTAAGCCTTTCTGTTTTCCTCTTCGCTGAAGTTTATCGGATTCGGTGTGCTTATTCCCGGTACGAATGGGAACATTCTGTGCCTGCAGTTAACACCGCCAAGACCGAGGATGTCATCGGGATATCCTGTACTCTCTTTCAGGTTCGGATATTCGGGATTTTCACCGTGGATTTTAAATACCTTGCCCTGCCACCCAGCGTGGTTTGCTATCTTATTTGTCGGGTGTACCCTTGCACCAAGATGAGAAGATATTTCAACATAATCCGTTCCGATTTCTTCACACATCACATCCGAATATTGATTTGCAAGCTTATGCACGGCTGTCAGGGTGTCGCGTCTTACCGTGGCTTCAAGTGAATACTTCACAATCTTTTCGCCACGTTTATACGTCGCTCCCGTGATGCCGTTCTCTGCCATTCGCTGAATCGCATTCCTGATTGATGTATTGTAATCATATGTACCTGTTGCGACCTCGATGTATGCACGGTTTATAACGTCCATATAAGACTGCTTCGCACTTTCAAGAGCCTTCGTCTGTATCATCCTGAATGTTTCGTCAAGCTCTTTGTATGACAGCTCAACAAGCTCGGCAAATACAGTGTTATTCCGAATCGTAACCGGGTCAACAAGTATTGCTCCTGCACTGTATGCCCTCTGCAGGTCCTCAAAGTCGATATTGGCAAAGCCTGCACTTTTAAGCATATCATAAATCTCTTTCTGTGATTTTTTTGAATACTTTGCAATCGTCTTCACCATGTCAGCATTGAGTGTTCCAAGCTCGTCCAGCTTTTTGAGCTGCCATTCGAGGGTACCGCCGATTGTATCGTAAGTATCAAAACGCTTTGCGATATCGATTATAAGGTCATATTCAATCTGATTGTAAATATCAATAATCGGCTGTGTAAGGCCGTCAGGATCTTTTATCATTATGCACCTTCAGGATCTTCTGTAGTTTCGGGTTTTCGCTTCTGAATTTCCTCGTAATACTTTGTAGCCTGCTCCGTGGTCATATTGTAAACCTTGACATAATACTCAACAGCATCGATAAGACCTGCATTATATTCAAGCATCGCCTGACGTTTCTTCTCTGCTGTATCCTCAATAATTGAATCGTCAAAGTCAACCGTAATCTCAAGCTCGGGTTTAATTTTTTCTGTGCCTTTTTTACCGTACTTCTTTTGAAAATTCAGAAGACTGTGCGACATATCGATAATAGCTTGACGAAGGATCTCCTCATGCTTTTTGAGTGTGCGGAACATCTTGCTGTTTTCGCTGATGATCTGCGTTGCAGTAGAGACATTGCCGTTTTCCCACTTGTAACCGTTAGCACCGAAGCCAACAGCCTGTGACAAGAGGTTGAGCTGTGTCTGCATCGCTGTGTCAAGCTCAGGAATCCTCAACTGCATATTGTTTTCAATAATCGGCGGTGCATCATCCTTTTCAGCTCCCGGCAAGAGGTAAAACACCTCGTCATTCGGGTCAAAAACCTTAACCGTTTCTCCGTCCTTGCCTATGTGAAAGTTCGTCACACTGTCACGTGCAAAAATACGTTTTCTGCCGAGCACCAGCTCTGAAATATATGTATCGTAAGCTATATCAACACCTTCGAGCACATCCGTTGCACCTGACAAGACGCTTGTTCCGAACGGTGAAGCAAAGTTGTCTTTATTCGCTACATTCGGACGGATTATCTGGAAAGACGGGAAAGGTGAATCCGTTTCAATAATGGTATCAATCTCATTTTCTGCGTAAAAGCTCTCCGAAACCTCCTTGAGGCTGTCTTTGCCCTTTTCAAGCAGGAAATTCTCGATATAATACTTTCCGTCTTCATCTGTCATATGTGTTTCAAGGTAAACATACTTTTTGCCCTTGATTGTTTTCTCCGATGCAAAAGCAGCCTCAGTCAGCTTACCTGAATCAAAGGATATCGGATACATAAAATCCTGCGTAACATACTTCTGACTAACCTTTTTGCCGTCGTAATACTGAATGAAGATTCCGCCACCCTTAGCGAAAGCCGCTTCAATCAAGTTGTTACCCTTCACAAAGAAATTAATCTGATGAAGCAGTTGGTTAAGCACTTCCTGTGTATGTTTGTCGGCAATAGTAATTTTAACCTTCTCATTAAGAAGCAGATCCGCCCAGTCCTGACACACTCTCTGTGCCATATTGAGCGTTCTTCTTTTCTTGTTTATCTTCTTTTTACCGCTGTAAATCTGATATGTGTGAAAGCCGTCCACGTGGCCTTTATACCACGATTCCCACACTTTGAGCTTTGTATTGATATCCTCCTGAATTACAGATATCTGTTTGCTCTGCAAAAATTCAATAACCTGACTATCCATTCAGTCACCCCAGATCTATCATTGTTTTCATAAACGGCTCCTGACTATATTCCGAACTGTCGATGCTGTCGATATTCGTCGTGCCGTCATCGAGCCTCACGTCTTCCTTTTTGTCTTCCCACACCGCATCGTTATACGCCTGTATCGTTTCCTTACAGTCGGAAAGAATAAAAAAACGGTTCTGAGCAAACATTGTCAACCCGAACCGAATTCTGTCAATTATTTCACCCTTACGGGCATTTTTTATATCGATTACCAATTTGGATTTAACCGCAGATTTTTTCAAACCGCGGATGAGCACCTGCTCGGCCGAATCGCAGTAAGCTGTCCGTACCGGGTACTCTGCCTGACATTCTTTTACAAATGCAACAAACAGCTTTTCAAGCTCAGCAGGGTCAACATCGTGCTTTATACGCTTTTCTTTCACCGTCACGCACTCGCGAAAGCCTTTTGTGAACGCTGTGCAGGTGAAAGCCGTACTTGATTTATTTCCACCGAAATCGACTCCTATTGTACATAACAGGATATTTTTCCTTAACGGATGAATATATTTTCCGTCTTTGTCGCGTTCATACCACTGTTTTCTGTCGATTACGTTATCCTTCGTGAAGGAAATATATATCTTGCCCTCAGCTGTAACCCACAGGCCGAGGATGTTTCTTTCGTAAAACACACCCTTGAACTGATTTCTGTATCTTTCCTTTATTGCCTCAGAAAGCGTAAGGTTATCGTCCATAGTGAAATGGAGATATAACAGCTTTTTCTTTTCAAGATTCCCGTCATCGATGTACTCCGTTTTAAAGTAATGTGACGGTCCTTTCGGGTTGCAGTTATACCACAGCTTTGAGCCCTCAACGGAGCATCGTGCTTCCGCCTGCTCAACAAATGACTGCGGCATAAGTGCAACCTCGTCAAACAGCACACCTGCAAGAGTCATACCCTGAATCAGGTCCTGGGAGCTCTCATCCTTACCGCCGAAGGTGTAAAAGAAATTAGTGACTTTTCCCTTTGAAACAATCAGAAGGTTCTCTGACCTTTTCTCTTCAACCTCGTATTCACGGCTTATCAGCTGCTGTTTGAGTATATTTATAACGTTTCTCCGAAGAGAACCGATTGTCTTTCCGCATAACGCAAAGTTTTCTTCCTTGAAGCTTTTCATCGCCCATAGTGCGAACGATATCGACATTGCAACGGTTTTTCCCGAACGGACGGCACCGTCAGCGATGATACCGTTATAATCCTTTACAGGAGAATCAGGACACCACCACGTAAGAATCTGAAGCTGCTTTTTGCTGAACGGTTTCCATTTGAAGGCTTTAATCTTTCTTTGCTTCTTCATTCCAGACCTCTGCTGCTTTTCCGTTCAAGGCATCGAAGAACGATGTGTCGGGTTCGTCATCTTCCGTTTGCGTATCTCTTATAAATGCGTTGTCCTCAGGCTTATCTCCTGCGCGGTCAAGAAGATCCTTGCAAGCTCGGAATGCAACATTTTTATCATTACATTCCAACAGCTCAATAAGCTTGTCCTGCGCCTTCTGAGCAACCACCCTGTAGTTGTTTTTTCTCAGCCTGTCGGCTACTGCAAGCTCCTTTTCAAAGGCTTCGATGAAGTGCGGAGTTTTCTTCGGATTTAACCAGTTTGACAAAGTCTGGGGAGTGATTTTCAGTGCCTTCGCAATTTCACCTTTCGACAAATCTTCATATATCAACATATTTATGGCTTTTAACTGCTTTGCAGACACCGTTTTTTCTGAAAATTTCTGAAAATTTTCCACGCACTCACCTCTTTTGCCTAAAAATAAGTAGTTTTTTAATATTTATATAAAAAAGGAGCCTGCATTTCTGCAAGCTCGGAAGGGTTATTTACTGTAATAATTTTTGAGTTTATGATAGTTAATCATCGCATCACGGTACATATCCTCGTATACATCGATTGTTCTGTGAATTGCCGCAGGGTTTGTTCCCGGATTACTCTGCTTTAACTCATCAATTTTCTTTTTCAGATTCTCGGCAGTCTGCTTATATTCCTCCGCCAACTCTTCTAAAGTCTTCATAAAATCACCAAAACAAAAGCCGCCCGGGCATCCCGAACGGCTTTAATTTATTGAAAAGAACCTTAACTGTTTCTTTCAGTTAAGGTTCTTTGAGTAACAAAACCATTATACATTTTGTTAGAAAACTATTCTTCTTTGTTTTCTGTTGTTTTTATACAGAAAAATGCTAAATAGTTCAAAATTAATCTACGAAAATAACAATTGCCAAGCGTTAATACTGTAGTGTATAATAATCGAGGTGAGTGGCCTTTTGTGTAATGTGCTGTCCTGTATCCACAACAAAACAATGAAGGAGACATCAGCCATGAACATAGAATACACGAACGCAATCAACCTCATAAACTTACTGTTTGTCGTATTGATGCTCTTGTATTTGCTCTCAAATCAATCTAACGAACAGAGTACCGAGACCAATGCAAACCACACATCACACGGCACAAAGCGAAGAAAGGAACGAGCACCACCAAGCAACGATAATCTCGCGGTTCTCACACTTTCCGCTCTCATTTTTATGATTATAGCTATTGACAGTGGAGCTACGGTAGACTCCGTGGCACTGGATTACTCCGTAGCTCTCACTAGTAGCATTGTCGCGACTTTACTCGATACGAGTGAATAAGTACCAATATAACTAACGACAACACTTCTACAAAAAGGCTATTCACCTCTTTATACGAAACCACAAGCTAACAACAAGTAACCCATGAACACAAGAATCATCCACAGAACTGTGAACGAAAACTTTTTGTGGATATGATGACATATCTACTCACCCAATCTACTTTGTGACTGTCAATTAAAACAATTCACAAAAACTGCATACCATACATAAAAAGCTTCTATATTTTATCACTAACCCAATGATTTGTCAAGTGTTTTTTTGATTTTTTAT
>JAZRNR010000130.1:0-7382 GCA_045648305.1 Acutalibacteraceae bacterium | reverse complement strand
TCAGAGTGGTGGGCACTCAAGCAGATTTATGACAAGGGACTTATCTACAAGGGATTCAAGATTGTTCCCTACTGTCCCCGTTGCGGAACACCGCTTTCATCACACGAAGTTGCACAGGGCTACAAGAACGTTAAAGAGCGTTCAGCAATTGTTCGTTTCAAGGTTGTTGGCGAAGACGCTTACTTCCTTGCATGGACAACAACTCCGTGGACACTT
The DNA here is from genome assembly GCA_045648305.1 of Acutalibacteraceae bacterium. Taxonomy (GTDB): domain Bacteria; phylum Bacillota; class Clostridia; order Oscillospirales; family Acutalibacteraceae; genus CAG-488. The sequence continues at coordinate 7,166 of JAZRNR010000130.1, read as the reverse complement.
CCGTCAAACGTTGCACTTTGCGTAAACCCGAAGGATGAATATGCAAAGGTTAAGGCAGCAGACGGCTACACATATTATATGGCAGTTGAGCTTCTTGACAAGGTTCTCGGCTCACTTGCAACAGAGGATGCACCTGCATACGAAATCCTTGAAAAGTATGTTGGTACAGACCTTGAAAGAAAAGAATACGAGCCTCTCTTTGCTTGCGCAGGTGAAGTTGCTGCAAAGCAGAAGAAAAAAGGTTTCTTCGTAACCTGCGACAGCTATGTTACAATGTCTGACGGTACAGGTATTGTTCACATCGCACCGGCATTCGGTGAAGACGACTCAAAGGTCGGCAGAAAGTACGACCTTCCGTTCGTTCAGTTTGTTGACGGTGCAGGTCATATGACAGACAATACACCGTTCGGCGGTCTTTTCGTTAAGGATGCAGATATGCCTATCCTTCAGGACCTTGAGGACAGAAAGCTTCTCTTCTCTGCTCCGAAATTTGAGCATGACTATCCGTTCTGCTGGCGTTGCGACACTCCGCTTATCTACTATGCAAGAGAGTCATGGTTCATCGAAATGACAAAGGTTAAGGATAACCTTATCAAGAATAACAACACAATCAACTGGATTCCCGAAAGTATCGGTAAGGGACGTTTCGGCGACTGGCTTGTAAACGTTCAGGACTGGGGTATCAGCCGTAACCGTTACTGGGGTACTCCGCTTAACATCTGGGAATGCGAATGCGGTCACAGACATTCAATCGGCAGCATTGAAGAGCTTAAGTCAATGTCTTCAAACTGTCCTGATGAAATCGAGCTTCACCGTCCGTACATCGACGCTGTTACAATCAAGTGTCCTGAGTGCGGCGGAGAAATGAAGAGAGTTCCCGAAGTTATCGACTGTTGGTTCGACTCAGGTGCAATGCCCTTCGCACAGCACCACTATCCGTTCGAAAACAAGGAGCTTTTCGAATCACAGTTCCCCGCAGACTTCATTTCAGAAGCTGTTGACCAGACACGTGGCTGGTTCTATTCACTTCTTGCTATTTCAACTCTTATCTTTGACAAGGCTCCGTTCAAGAACGTTATCGTTCTCGGTCACGTTCAGGATGAAAACGGTCAGAAGATGAGTAAGTCAAAGGGTAACGCAGTTGACCCGTTTGATGCACTTGAAACCTACGGTGCAGACGCAATCCGTTGGTACTTCTATACAAACTCAGCTCCGTGGCTCCCGAACCGTTTCCACGGCAAGGCAGTTACAGAGGGTCAGCGTAAGTTTATGGGTACACTCTGGAACACATACGCTTTCTATGTTCTCTATGCAGACATCGACGAGTTTGACCCGACAAAGTACGAGCTTAAATACGACAGCCTTTCAGTAATGGACAAGTGGCTTCTTTCGAAGCTCAACACAATGGTCGGTACAGTTGATAACAACCTTGAAAACTATAAGATTCCCGAAGCTTGTAAGGCTCTTCAGGAGTTCGTTGACGAGATGAGTAACTGGTACGTCCGCCGTTGCCGTGAGCGTTACTGGAAGCAGGAGCTTGACGAGGATAAGATCAACGCTTACCTCACACTCTACCACACACTCGTTACAGTTGCTAAGACAGCTGCTCCGATGATTCCGTTTATGGCTGAGGATATCTATCAGAACCTCGTATGTTCAGTTGACAAGGACGCTCCCGAAAGCATCCACCTCTGCTCATTCCCCGAAGTAAACAAAGACTTCGTTGATGCAGAGCTTGAAAAGAACATGGACATCGTTCTCAACATCGTTGGTCTCGGACGTACAGCACGTAACGGCGCTAACATCAAGAATCGTCAGCCTCTCGGCTCAATGCTTGTTAATGCAGGCGTAGGTGTAAGCCTTGACGGTTACTGTGCAGACATCATCAAGGAAGAGCTTAACGTTAAGGAAATTACATTCGTTGACGAAGCTAACGACCTTGTAAGCTATAACTTCAAGCCGCAGCTTAAGACACTCGGACCCAAGTACGGTAAGCAGCTCGGTGAAATCCGTAACCTTCTTGCAGAGCTTGACGGCACTGCAGCAAAGAAGGAGCTCGACGCTAACGGTTGCATCAAGCTCAACATCAGCATCGGTGAAATCGAGCTTACAGCAGATGACCTTCTTATCGAAACAATTCAGAAGAGTGGTCTCTTCTCAGTATCAGATTTCGGTGTAACAGTTGCAATCGACACTGAGCTTACACCTGAACTCATCGAGGAAGGCTTTGTACGTGAAATCATCAGCAAGATTCAGACAATGCGTAAGGATGCTGACTTCAACGTTACAGACCGCATTATCATTTCTGTTGCAGGCAACGACAAGATTGCAGAGCTTATCACAAAGAATAAGGATATGATCTTCACAACAGTTGTTGCAGATGAAATTGTTACAGGTGAAGCAAACGGCTACACAGCTGAATGGAACATCAACGGTGAGAAAGTAACTCTCGGCGTTAAGGTTGCAGAATAATTAAATAAAGTTAATGGCAGTAATGATTTAAACGTCATTACTGCCATTTTGCATTGTCTGTGACAAAAAGAAGAGCTGTAAAAAACAATTTGTTTTTTACAGCTCTTTTCGCTTTATTCAAAGATTGTTTCTTTAATCATATTGTCAAAGTGTTCAGAAGCCTGAACAAAAACACGTTTGCCGAGGTCGATAATTTCCTGCCAGCTTATGTTGCAAAGCATAGAAAACTGTTCGCCGATATTCGTTGCCGCATCTCCGCCCTTTTTAAGTGCAAGAAGATAAAATGTAAACGCGGCACCGTCGGAAATATTATTGTAATATCCGCTTTCGTTTGTTTTCAGGTATTCGTACATTGCCGCACTTGCTGTGTCGGCAAGGAAATCGACAGGGACATTCTTCTGAATGCTGTATTCAGCCACAAACGTAAGAAGCACCCTCACCTGATAAAGCAAAGCCGCTGTCATATTGAAACCGCTGAGGTCAACAATTCCGTCCTCAGGTTTGATTTTTGCCATCTGCTGACCGAGAGCGATTGCTTTGTCGCGGTTGCCGTTTGCAAGATGAAGCTGAACCTCATCGTTAATTGCCTGAAATTCGCCCGTTTCTGTCATCGATTTTTTGACATAGATTTTAATATCTCTGTCTTCTGCCATTTTTATATCTCCAATACAGAATTATTTTTCTTCAGCAGCAAGCTTTTTCTGCTGACGGCGGATTCTCGCCTTGTAATTCATAAAATCGCTGTAATTTGCATCGGGCGTTGTGTACGATGCAAGAGAAACACAGTGCTTGTTATTTCTTCCTCTGAAATCACTGCCGCCGATTGCAAGCAAGCCGTTCTTCTTTGCAAACACTGCAAGCTCAGCCGTTGTGCTTTCGTCGTGCTGCGGACACCATACTTCAATTCCGTCAAGTCCTGCCTTAACAAGCTTTTCAAGAACGGTTGTGTTTTTGTATTCACCTGTGTAAGCAAGAATTGCAATACCGCCTGCCTCGTGGATTGCGGAAATAATCTCTTCAGGCTCGGAAAGCTTCGGTCTTACAAGGATGCTGTTTTCAGTTCCTTCTGTGAAAAGCTCGTTGTAAAGCTCACCGTAAAGTTCAGTTGTAATTCCGCTTTCAACAAGAGCTGCCATAATATGAACGGGATAAACATTTGTTGAACCCTGTGCACATTTAAGAACGAGGTCAGCCGTAATCGGATATTTCTGTGCTGCCTTTATCATCATATACTGTGCCGCACGCTTTCTTGCAAGAAGATTGCGATGGCAGATACCTTCAAGTCTGTCAGGCGAGTCGCTCATATAGCCGATGATATAAACTTCTGTTTTGTTTTCGCTGTCGTAGGAGGAAATCTCTACACCCGGGATAACCTTGATGCCGTGACGTTCGCCGATAAGCTTCGCACGGATTGTTCCTGCAAGGCAATCGCGGTCAGTAATAGCAAGGGCTTCAACTCCACGCTTCTGTGCCAATAAAATTATGTCGTCGATACCCATTGAGCCATCAGACAGTTTTGTGTGACAATGCAAATCTACCGTCATTTTCAATTCCCCCAATTCCTAAAAAGCACTGATTTCAAGCGACAATAGCCTAATGCTATTATATTACAAAAGAGAGGGAATTGCAAGAATTTATTTTTAAAAACGGGATTTTTGTCAGAAGATGCTTTCAATCACCTTTGAGCATTCAACGGGAGAGTAGACCCAGTGGTCAATATGGTCAGAATCGGTGTAATATTTAATTGGTGCTGTGGGATATTCTGCTTCAAAGGCATCAACGATGATGAGTTTTATCTTCATCCTTTCGGGAAGCATACTCTTAATGTAAACCCCTGCGTGACAGCCTGCGGTAATTCCTTCGGAATATTCCGCAAGTCCTGCAAGGTTCGGTGTCAGCTCAACGAAGATTCCGTAGTTTTCGATTGAACGGACAATACCCGGTACGGTTTCTCCTGTGGAAAATTCACCTGCATTCTGTTCCCATGTTCCGAGCAGTTCTTTGTGGGAAAACGTTATTCGTCCGAGCTCGTCAACAGATTTGACAACAACTCTTATCATCTGTCCGATATGGAAACGTACGGACGGATGCGGAATACGCGAAACGGAAATGCTGTCTATCGGCAGAAGTCCGTTGATTCCTGCACCGATATCAAGAAAAACGCCGAAGCTTTCCATATGCGTTACCTTTGCTTCGATAACGTCACCCGGCCGCAGCTTTGAAATGTAATTATCAATGCAATCCTGCTGAACGGAACGTCTTGAAAGGACGGCATATTCCCTGTCGTTAGTGTCCTTACGGAAGCCGAGAATATGGAACATAACGGGTTTGTTTACCCTCGAAATGAGTGCGATGTCCCTTACAGAACCGTCGCTTATTCCGACGGCTCCTTCTTCGTGCGGAATTATTCCGTACATACAGCCAAGGTCAACGCGCAGGTCGTGATTTTTGTCGCACACAAGTGTTCTTGCCTCAACAATCGCACCTGTGAAGAAAGCTTCGTGAAGCGCATTGGGTGAAGAAAGGAACGCCTGGTTGGAGGGAGTTGAAATAAGCTGTCCCTCAGGTCTGAAATTTTGCATATATGTTTTACCACCTTTATTTTCGGCGGAGAGTCCGCCTTTGAATGTTTTTTCTACTTAAATATATGAATGTTTTGCCCGTTAATGACAAAAAATGTATACATTCTAAATCTTTTATGATATAATATAAAATTAAGGAAATATTGTTTACTTCGGAGGGATAAAAATGGATGTTCGTGTCGGCGACAAGCTCGTGATGAAAAAGAATCACCCGTGCGGTTGCAATACATTTGAGGTTTTGCGTTCGGGTATGGATTTCAAAATCAAATGCGAAAAATGCGGTCACGAGGTTATGGTGCCCCGTGTTAAAGCAGAAAAGAATATCCGTAAAATCTTCCGCGGTGATGAAGAGATAAAAAAGTGAAAGGTTGCTATTAATTATGAAAAAAATAATAATTGCAATACTTGCTGTTTTAATCTGTGTATCGGCAATAGTTTTTTGGAATTTCGATAAAATTCTTTTTCCGTACGACGGCAACATCACGATAGTAGATCCCATCAGCGATAAAATCGAGGAAAAGAATGCAGTGTCATTCCAAACATCTTACTTTATGGATGAAGAATATCCTTCCTACAGCAATTCTAAGGAAATCTATCGGTGGGATATTTTTGTAGAAAACTGTGAAGAAAGAAAAAAGGGTGAAATATCAGTTGCACATGCTTTCGATATGGAGGCGGGCGGTCAGTCTTTGGATTTTAAACAGCTTGCTTTTGACGGTGAAATGTACACTTTAAAATGTGACGGACATTTCTCTATGGACCATGGTGAAACTGATAAGCTCAAAATTGAAGGTTGCAACACTGTTAATTGCAGAGAGCAGAAATTTAGATACTTGAAAAAGCTTGATGTTAAATTAAACACTGAGCTTTACGGCTTAGAGGAATATCGATTTTACGTCCTGACAAATATTGAAGCTTTAACTGCCGAAATGTATGAAAGAGATTACCTTGATAGTGACAGTGCGGTTTATAACGATTCACAGCTTGTCTATGTTAAACGTTATTCCACATAAAACTGACTCTTTCTTATACAAAACACAAAAACACGGAGGATTTTATGCTTGATAAATTGAAATCGGTTGAAGAAAAATTTGAGGATATCAATGCTCAGCTCTGCGACCCCGATGTTGTTTCGGATATGGACAAATACCGCAAGCTGATGCAGGACGTCAAACACCTTACACCGATAGTTGAAAAATACCGTGAATACAAAAAAGTGAACTCTGACCTTGAAGAAGCAAAGATGCTTCTTGACGAAGGCGGACTTGACAAGGATTTCCGCGAAATGGTTTTTGAACAGCTCGAGGAATCAAAACAGCAGATCGAGGTTATCGGTGAAGAGCTGAAAATCCTGCTTCTTCCGCGTGACCCGAACGATGACAGAAACGTTATCATCGAAATCCGCGGCGGTGCAGGCGGTGAGGAATCCGCACTTTTTGCAAATTCACTTTTCAGAATGTACTCGATGTATGCCGAAACACGTGGCTGGAAGCCTGAGATTTTAAGCTCAAATCCGACTGAGCTTGGCGGCTTCAAGGAAGTAAGCTTTATGATCAGCGGTGACGGTGCATACTCCCGTTTCAAGTTTGAAAGCGGTGTTCACCGTGTTCAGCGAGTGCCCGAAACCGAGTCGCAGGGACGTATCCACACTTCAACGGTAACTGTTGCCGTGCTTCCCGAGGCTCAGGATGTTGATATTGAAATCAACCCTGCAGATTTGCAGATTGTCACCTTCCGTTCAAGCGGTGCAGGCGGTCAGCATATCAACAAAACAGAATCTGCAATCCGAATCACTCATATCCCGACGGGAACTATTGTTGAATGTCAGGACGAAAGAAGTCAGCACAAAAACAAGGACAAGGCGATGAAAATTCTTCGCTCACGAATCCTTGATGCCGAACGTGAAAAGCAGAATAAAGAAATTGCAGGTGAGAGAAAGTCGCAGGTCGGTACGGGCGACAGAAGCGAACGTATCCGAACATACAACTATCCTCAGGGACGTGTCAGCGACCACAGAATCGGTCTTACATTATATAAACTCGAGGCCATTCTTAACGGTGACCTTGACGAAGTTATCGACGCACTCATAACTGCAGATACAGCAGAAAAGCT
>JAZRNR010000129.1:0-23868 GCA_045648305.1 Acutalibacteraceae bacterium | reverse complement strand
TATACTTTAATTGCCAACAAGCCATAAGGTTTTGAAAGGTATATTTTCGCCTCGACTTCGTTAAAAATCCTTGAAATACGTCAGTATATCTGCAGATTTTTGCCTTGCCGAGTCAAAAATCTCCTCTTTCAAAACTGCTTTGCATCTGAAGCACAACAGATTGCGTACAGTCGGGTAGCTTTTCGATGCAGTCATACGCACGTATGTCAAAGAGAAAACTGCACGAATGTGCGTAATATGTTGCGTTTCAGACTTATGTGTTGTTGGTAATTAAAGTATAGATATACAGATTATAACATAACGAAAATTTATTTCAATAACAATAAAGAAAAAAGAGGAATATCTTTCATTATGTTGCAAAGAAATCCCTACTTTGTTATAATAAATCACAGAAACTGAGGTGAAAACAATGACAAAAAAAGAAAGAGCATTACTTGCCGTTGAGGCACTCAAAAAAGAATACCCCGGGGCAATATGCTCTCTTAATGCAGGAAATGATTTTGAGCTTCTTGTTGCAACTCGTCTTTCGGCACAGTGCACAGATGCCAGAGTTAATATCATTACACCTGCTCTTTTTGATAAATATAAAACTCTTGAAGACTATGCAAATGCAAAGGTCGAGGATGTTGAAGAATTGGTGCATTCCTGCGGATTTTACCGTCAGAAGGCACGCGACATAATCGGGATGGCTCAGCAAATTCTTGAACGCTTTGACGGAAAAGTACCCGACAACATCGAAGACCTGACTTCCCTACCCGGTGTCGGACGAAAAACGGCAAACCTTATCTGCGGCGATATCTACGGCAAACCCGCAGTAGTTGCAGACACTCATCTTATCAGAATTTCAAACCTGCTCGGTCTTGTTGAAACAAAGGATCCCCTTAAGGTTGAAATGGCACTGAAGAAAATTCTTCCTCCCGAGGAGAGTAACGATTTCTGCCACAGATGCGTTCTTCACGGACGAGCTGTCTGCGTTGCACGACGCCCCGACTGTCAAAACTGCTGTATGAAAACCTTCTGCAAATCAGCCGAAAGCAAGCTTTGATACAAGAATTGTAATCGCTGCGCCGACCATTGCGGCACTCAGAAGTCTTACCGCGAGCAGAAGTCTGCTTTTTCGAACTCTTGACGGCGGTGGAACACCCGCATCTCCCGCAATTTCACTCGCTCTTTCGCGCAAAGTACCCTCGCTTACAGCCGAAAATTCGGGCTTCACAAAGAAAATTACACGTTCAAAATATTCACACGACGGTTTTGTGACCTCGACCACCTGATGATTGACTCCTTTAAGCAAAATATACACCTCTTTATACAAAAAATATCATTTGTATTGTTCACTTTCAAACGATTTTTTATTCATAAAAAAGTGAATAAAAATCGACAACAAATGACATTAAATGGCGTTTAACAGATTTTCGGTGGAAGTGTGGAAAATTTTAAAAATCGGTTGAAAAGTGTGGAAAACTATGTTGAAAGTGTTGATAACTTCACCATAAAACGTTGATATATCAAAGTTTTCCACCGTTTTAAAGGGTTAAAGTCAAATATTCGTTAATTTTTTATCAATATTTAAACATCTTGTGTCAAGCTTTTTTTGATAATAAATTGCACAAACTTTTCAGAAAAAACTATCTATTTTTTCTGTTTATAACAACCAAAAAATACTTGACAACCATTAGTTACAAAAAGTTACAAAATGAATATTCATCTTTTATTCAGGTGATAATATGACAGTGAAAAATGACAAAAACATAATAATTTTTGAAGGAATAAACACTTTAAGCGTTCCTCTTTCGCTTGACTGCGGTCAGGCGTTCCGCTGGAGCGAAAAAGAAGAAGGAATCTGGCACGGAGTTGCTTTCGGAAAAGCCGTTGATATTTCCCAAGAAGAGGATAAATTGATACTCAAAGGAAATTTCAGCGAAGGTGACGAGCGAATCTGGGCAGATTATTTCGACCTCGGACGCGACTATTTTTCAATCTGCGAAAAACTGAAAAGCGACCCTCACCTGAAGGTTGCAATTGAAGCATATCCGGGAATAAGAATCCTCCGTCAGGAATCATGGGAAGCACTTTGCTCGTTTATTATCTCGCAGAACAACAATATTCCGCGTATCAAGGGTATCGTTGAAAGGCTTTGTACACACTTTGGTGAGGATCTCGGAAACGGAGATTTTGCGTTTCCCTCAGCTGAAAAACTCGCTTCGCTTACTGTTGAGGACCTTGCACCAATCCGTTCGGGCTTCAGGGCAAAGTACATAATCGATGCCGCACAGAAGGTTACAAACGGCGAAGTTAATCTTCAGAAACTTTCCTGCTGTGATATTGACGAAGCACGCGAAGAACTTATAAAAATCAAAGGTGTCGGTGCAAAGGTTGCTGAATGCACCCTGCTTTACGGTGGTGGAAGAGTTGATGCATTCCCCGTTGACGTCTGGGTTCGCAGGATAATGAGCGAAATGTATCCCGACGGTTTGCCCGAATGCACAAAAAACGTCGAAGGCATCGCCCAGCAATACCTTTTCCATTGGAGAAGGAACGTAGAATAACAAGAAAACAACAATTTAATCTTTCTTAATAAAAAAACGCCCTTTCAGGCGTGGCGTAAACATAAAAAGATGTATAAAATTGAAATAACCCTTGACCGAATGTTTCTTTACACATTTGAGCCGGTCAAGGGTTATTTCTGTTCACTCTTGATATCTAACATCTTTTTATATACCTCTCTTTCTCAGTTTAGGAAATTCTTTAATAAAACGGAACTTTCATTTAAATGTTTTTACGGTTATTGTCTTTATTCAAGTCACCATTGGCATTTAAATTTCTATTCTGATTTATTAAAGGCTTCAGCTCTGTCTTTTAAAACTTGTTCTGAATTTTACTTAAAACTCTTTATACCACTTTAAATAATTGTTATGAACACTTGGGTTTTAAGCTTGACTCTTAACTTGTTTTATCTGATCGGAGCTTTTAGGTAGTTACCTGTTCATTGGTATCACCTGTTCCTTTCTGTGTCTATAATATAACACAGAATCAACTGTTTTTCAATTCGCAATGTTCAATAAACTTAAAACCTTCAAATTATGCAAAACACAGAAATGTTTTTGTAAGGTCTGAAAAACGTTGACATATAAGGGTTTGCTGTGTTATTATATATGTGTTGGGCGGCTTGAAGTCGCCTGTTTTTTTCTTAATCATACAACGAACACCCGTCGGAAAAGACGGGTGTTTTTTTGCGGATCATTTTTCTCTTTTATACTATTGAATATATTTTTTGTTAGTGGTATAATTTTTCCATATGTTTCCGAATACTCTTGGGAGGTTTACACTATGTCTAAAAAAATTATTGTTGCAGGTCTCGGTCACGGTGGTATTGCAGCGGCTGCGATGCTTGCAGACGCAGGTTACGATGTTACTGTTTATGAAAAGTCAGCAGAAGGTACTCTCGGCTACGACTGGACAGATATTTTCGACCCTAAAGCACTTAAAATCGCAAAAATTCCTATGCCCGATGAGGACAAATACGAATATAAAGAGGATATGACCTTTGTTTCATCCAACGGTTTTTCAAAGCTTCATCAGCACGTGCCCGAAAAAGAGCTTGAAATCAAGATGGAACGTAAAGATATTTATGACCTCCTTATCAGAAATGCCGTTGAAAAAGGAGTTAAAATCGTTTACGAATGCGAAGTACAGAAGCCGATTATGCTCGGCAACCGCGTTGCAGGTATCCGCACTTCAAAGGGCGATTTCTTCGCTGACCTTATTATCGACGCTTGCGGTATGAATTCACCCGTCCGCCGTAATCTCCCCTCTTCACTTATGATTCAGAAGGAAATCACACGTCAGCAGAAGGTTACAATTTACAGAGCATTCTATAACAAAGCAAGCGACGTTGAGGTTGCTGATAAGTTTAAGGTGCTTCTCCGTCCGCAGGGTACAGAAAGCATTGCCTGGGTTGCTTCTGAAGAAGAACACACAGACCTTCTTATCGGCAGATTTGAAGACTACGATATGAACGATGTTGAAGAATTTGCTGAATGGCTTCGTCCTGACAATCCGCGTCTTGGCACAGAAGTTGTCCGTGGCGGTCAGTTCGTTGAAATTCCCGTTCGCCATCCTCTTTCAGTTATGGTTGCTGACGGTTATGCCGCAATCGGTGACAGTGCATTTATGACGGTGCCTCTCATCGGTTCAGGTATCGCAAATTCACTCAAGGCTGCACGTATACTTGCAGAAACAGTTATCAATGATCCTACACAGGGCTTCGGCGTTGAGGCTCTTTGGAAATATCAGGTGCTTTTCTTCAAGCACCTCGGTACAGGTCTTGCTCCGCTCGAGTGCGTTAAAAATCTTATGTTCAAATTCACTCCCGAAGACCTCGATTACTGTTTCACTTCCGGTCTTCTTACCGATTACAATGTTACAATGACAGCAAACTTCGGAAGCTTCTATGACGTTATCGATTTCTTTGACGTTAATGACCTGCTTAACAAAGCTAAGCAGGCTTGCAGTGACATCACTTTCCTTAAGAAATTTATCAACGCAGGAAACAAGATTTCACTCGTAACCGCAGCCTGCCTTGCAATCCCGAGAAGATGGGACAGAAAGCTTGTTGAAATCTGGGCAAAGGGTTACGACAAAGCTTTTTAATGTACACTATACCAACAGAAAGGAGGATTCAGCTTGGCTGCAGTTGATTTTAAAGCAAAAGCACATATTTTCCGAAACACAGCTTTTATGCTTAAAGGCAGTTTCAAAGTTTCACCGGTCGCGACAATTTTGATTTACCTTGCTTATATCTGCGAAAATGTTTACTACTCAGTTGTTTTTAATGTTATGTTTTTGGAAACAGCCATTTCAATTATTGAAGGTAACGGAACTTTCCGTGAATTTGTAATTAAAATCACGCTGATTATCCTCGGAAAACTCGCAGTTGATCTTTTCGCTTACATTGTTTTTCATCCTGTGCGCGAGAAATACGAAATCAAGTTCGAGAGTTATATAAACCAGATGATTTTCGAAAAAGCACAGCAGGTTGAACTTGCCTGTTACGAAAACCCCGAATTTTTTGACAACTATAACCGTGCTACGTGGGTTGTTGAAAAAGGTGCATACAAACGAATCATAGAAGGTTCTGCCTGGACTGTCGGTTCAATCATAAGCATCATCTCGCTGGCGATTTATCTTTACAGCATTGATCCGCTTCTTCTTATTGTTCTCGTTTGTCCTGTAATTGTTATGTATTTCCAGATCAAGCGAAACGGTGTTGAATTCCAGAAGGAAAAGGAAATGACTCCGTTTGAACGCCAGAAGGACTACACAAAAAGAACAGTTCTTCTCAAAGACTTCGCCAAGGAAATCAAAACAACAAGCATTTTTGAAGTTGTTAAACGTCGCTTCAAAGAAGCAACCGAACTGAACATCAAGTCCATCCGTAAATACGGTAAAAAAATTGCAATTCTTGAAATGTTCACCGACTTCTTCGGTGAAGTTATTCCTATTGCAGGCGGCTTCGGTTACGGTTGTTACCGACTTATTGTACGCGAAGACCTGCCTATTTCTGAATTTTCCGTTCTTATTTCCGCAATCACCAACTGCCGAAACAAGCTCAATCAGCTTGCACGTTATTTCACAATGCAGCAAAAGCAGTGCTTGTGGGTACAGAACCTTCGCGAATTCCTTGCATATGAGCCAAAAATCGTCGGTGGAGAAATTGAACCCGGTGAATTTGAAAGCCTTGAATTCCGAAACGTTTCTTTCCGTTACAACGGCAGCAAGAAAAACAATCTTACCAATGTTTCTTTCAAAATTAACAAGGGCGAAAGCATTGCCGTTGTCGGCCATAACGGTGCAGGTAAAACCACTCTTTCCAAGCTTATTATGCGACTTTACGACGTTGAAGAGGGTGAAATTCTCTACAACGGAATCAATATCAAAGAATATGACCTTTTAAAATACCGTGAAAAATTTGCAAGCGTTTTTCAGGATTACAGAATCTTTGCAATGACGGTTGCCGAAAACGTACTGATCGAGGAAGTTGACGAAAACAATATTTCACGTGCCCAGAAAGCCCTTCATCAAAGCGGAGTTTACAATAAAATCCTTTCACTTGATGAAAAAGAAAATTCTATTCTTACCCGTGAATTTGATGACGAAGGTGTTCTCCTTTCAGGCGGTGAAAGCCAGAAGGTTACAATTGCAAGAATGTTTGCAAAAGATTTTGACGTTGCAATTCTTGACGAGCCATCCTCTGCACTTGACCCCGTAGCTGAAACGAAAATGTACGACAGCCTCATGGAGGGAACAAAAGACAAAACAGTTATCTATATCTCCCACCGCCTTTCAAGTGCAACAAGAAGTGACAATATTCTTGTTTTTGCTCACGGTGAGCTGATTGAAAGCGGAAAACACGAAGAGCTTATGACTCTCGGTGGCGAGTACTGTAAGATGTTTACATTGCAGGCTTCAGGTTACAGAGAGGAGGAAGACAACGATGAAGAATAATACAAAAGAAAAAGCTCACAGTATCAGAAACTATCTTTTCATGCTCGGCTTTGTTGTCAGGAATGCTCCTTTGCTTCTTTTTGCCCTTCTCTTTTTTGACGTGCTTTCAAACCTTCCGTGGCTTCTCTCTAACGTTGTTCTGCTCAAATACATCATTGATGTTGTTGAACAGGGCGTTGAACTTTACAGAATTGCCGTGGCTTGTATTGCTTTTGCGGTTGTTGTTGTAATCGGTAATCTCGGCAACACGCTGTTTTACGAAATTTACCGACCGCAGATGGCTGAAAAACTTCATTACAAGCTCTATTCCATGATTTACGAAAAAGCCGCAAATATGGACTTTGAGGCCTACGATAACCCAGGATTCTATAACGACTTTGTTCTTGCTATGAACACAATGAGCACCCGTGTGGACGATATCCTTGCCGATACGCAGGACTTCTTCACTCATATGGTTTCCATTGTTTCAATCACGACGGTTATTGTCACCATCGACCCCGTCTGTCTTATTTTTATAGCACTGTGTGTCGGAATAATGGTCCCCGTCGGAAGACTTATTGCCAAGGTCAACGTTGACAAGAAAAAGGCAATGACTCCCCTTGACCGCAAAAATCTTTACTTCTCGCGTGTTTTCTATCTTCAGGATTACGCAAAGGAGCTCCGACTTAACCCTGCGGGTGAAATGATTGAAAGACGTTATCAGCAAAACATTCTTGACCGACTTTTCACAATTTCACCTTTCCTCAAAAAGCAGTGGATTCTCTACTTTAATCAGGAAAGTCTGCCGATGACTCTGCTTATCTGTCTTGGTGTGACAATTTATATGGGATACAAGGCAATCGTCACGAAGGAAGTCGGACTCGGTAGCTTTGCAGCAACATTCAACGGTGTCAGCTCCGTAAGCTCAAGTGTTTTTGCAATGACAAGCTGGTTTGCTCTCGGCGTAAGAGAAAACGGACTTTATGTTGAAAAATACAAAAAGTTTATGTCTGCCGAGAAAAAAATCAAGGACGGCGATTTTGTCAAAAAATATGACGAGCCCGTTTCCATCAAGCTCGAAAACGTTTCTTTCACATATCCCGGTTGCGACAAGCCGACGCTTAAGAACATCAACCTTGAAATTAAGCCTTATCAGAAGATTGCACTTGTCGGTTACAACGGTGCGGGTAAAACAACGCTTACAAACCTTATTCTCCGTCTTTACGACGTTACTGAAGGTGCAATCACGGTTGACGGCAGAAACATCAAGGACTGGACACTTCGTTCATATCACGATAATTTTGCCGCTGTTTTCCAGGACTTTTCACTCTTCGGTGCAACGCTTGGCGAAAACGTTGCAATGAACGGAAATCCTGACAAAGAAAAGGTTCTTGACGCTCTTAAGGAAAGCAGCTTTTCAAAGCAGCTTGACAACGGTGTTGATTCAATTCTTCTTCGTGAATTTGACGACGAGGGTGTTTCACTTTCGGGCGGTGAAGCTCAGAAAGTTGCAGTTGCACGTGCATTCTACAAAGACTGTCCGTTTGCAATCCTTGACGAGCCGAGTGCAAACCTTGACCCCGTTTCGGAATATGCACTCAACGAATCAATGTCACGTGCCGCAAAGGACAAGACGGTTATTTTCATTTCTCACCGTCTTTCAACAACAGTTATGGCTGACGTTATCTATATGCTCGAAAACGGTGAAATCGTTGAAAGCGGTTCTCACGAAGAGCTTATGGCAAAGAACGGCAAGTACGCTTATATGTTTAATCTTCAGGCAGAAAAATACAAAGAAGAATATTAAAATAATCGTAAAAAGGTTGTTGCACAAAATGCAACAACCTTTTATCTATGTTTTAAGCACGTAACCACAGCAGTTGAATGAAAACAATTGACAAGTTCGGGTTTGTCGGGATGAATCCCGAAAGTAATAAGTAAGATGTAAGAGTGAAGAAGTGCGGGTCTGCGACGCTGATTTTAATTGCCTGTTTTAAATCGTTCTTGTAGGGTGTGACGCTTGCGACACACCGTTAATACAGCAGAATATCGGCACGTCGTAAACGTCGTGCCCTACGACCAATGTTCTGAAATCGTGCCTGTAGGGGAACATATTATGTTCCCGAAAAATCGCATAAATTCCGCGGGCAGATGATATCTGCCCCTACGAACCCTGTTTCAATCAACTGCGTAGGGACGGGCGTCCTCGACCGTCCGTTAATTCAGCAGAATCTGCGGACCGTCCGGGAGGCCGGTCCCTACGAGCACAGAGTCAGATTGTGCGAAACCAAAGACCCCTACAAACCCGAATTTGTCGGGAGAATATAAAAACACAACCTATTGAGTGAGGTCAACAGGTTGTGAAAATCAAAATATTCCGCCGTTGTATTTTTTCATAGCTTTAAAGCTGATTGCAAGTCCGACAATCATAAAAACAAACATAATTGCCATTCCGATAAAAACGAGTTTTTCGTTCTGCAGTTTTTCCGTCAGGAGCATCGTTATGCCGAAAATGACAACACCTACTCCGACAAGAATATTGCCGAAGCCGACCATTTTGCCGAAAGGCTTTATATTTTCTTCAGAAACACGTGCTCTGTGATATGAATGAATTGACGAGATATTACCTCTCATATTGATTATTCCGATAACAATCAGCATAACGCCGACTATCAACGGAGTTACAATACCTGTTAAAGCTTCTGTCATAACGCACCTCAATGAACTTTTTTACATTTTAACATAAAGGAAAATAAAAGTAAACAGAAAGCCCGTCACAACGACGGGCTTTCTTGATTGTTAACCGAAAATAGGTCTGAATAAATTCCTGAATATAATGTAGATTGTCATAATCGGAGCTTTGAGTATATTCAGAATATTGAAAACGGGCTCGATTTCGTTGTTGTCTGTTTCAGGATTATAATCCGAAGAATGAGCCATAAGCCACGAAATCATTCCTTCAGGATACGAAAGTGTAACGACATTTGCATTTCCGTCAACAGTTGTCATATGAGGATAAGCTCCGTTATCCGTTGTGAACATATCTGCTGTTACAGCTTCCCAAGAGTAATGCTCTGTCGGAGCCCTTGAACCATCGGGAAGGCAAACTTTGCTCAGTGTTGAAAATCTGCATTCCTGCAAAACATTTGATGTTGAGCAGATATTTTTCCAGTTATTAACCGTTTCGCTGTAGCTGACAAGAGGATCTTTTTCACCTGCTACCATCCAAACGGGAACATCAGCAAACCTTTCAGCATCCTGCTCGGAAACCGATATATAAGGACAAACAGGAAAGATTGCGGCAAACATATCAGGATAATTGATTGCCATCTTATATGTCATCATACCACCGAGAGAAAAACCACCCATATAAATTCGGGTTGTATCAATGTGTTCACGGTTCTTTTCGATAAAATCATCTATTGCCGCCTTCAAGGGTGCAATCATATCATCGTCCCAAGACATTCCGATATGTTCGGGGGCTCTTACAGCCATAATATAAAATCCGCTTTCAGAACGGGCCTGATATTCATCCGAAGACCAATTTACAATATCGTTTGATCTGATCTGAAATCCGTCATACTGCCCGTGAGAATGACCGTGTGCCCAGATAACAAGCGGATGCTTTGATCTTTCACTTGTTTTGGGTTCATAATATCTGTAATCAACAGAATATAAACCTGCCTTCGGTCCTTTTCCGTATTCAAACTGTTCACGGAGCAAATCCTTTGATTCACCGATTGAAACAGCGTTTACTGTTGTTACAAACGATGAAAATATCATTATTGATACCAGTAATAATGTGATGATTTTCTTCATATGACCCCTCTTTTCAAAATAAGATACTTTTTTGCTTTAAAAACACACATCACATAATCCGTGTAAGATTATTAATCTTTAAGCCATTTGTACACATCAACGAAGACACAAACACAAAAGAAAAAAACTTGGAACCGATCTGATTCCAAGGGTTTTCTATAATCCCCATTCGGGAAATTTTATTTCTTTGAAAGTGCGGTTCGTTGATATATAAGGCTTTCAGGTTTCTTTGGTTTATTTGTGGTCCATTATGTACCTTTTAAATAAATTTCAGGATTTAAACCCGACATAAAATTTATCCCTCAGAACTCTTTGATTATAATATGTTATTCGCAAAAAGTCAATTTGTTTTGTTTTTACACAGACGATTATCCGTGTGGAGTTTTATATAAAATGTTGAATATTTCGAAAAAATGTGGTAGGCAAATTTGCAACAAACAGCACTATTTCGCAAAATTTAATCTCAGTTTTTTAAAATCTTATCATTTCAGACCCTCAAAACGCCATTTCAGGTCGTTTTAACAGAAAAATGCTAAAAACTGTTTTAAAATTAATTCAGCACAAAAAATCTTACATATTCTTTTTGAGAAACGGAAGAGAAATCCGTTAACTCAGAAAAAAACACTTTAGAAAGAGGTATTTTTATGAAGAAATTTTTGTCACTCGTACTTGCAGCTCTTATGATGCTCAGTATCGGAACCGTAGCGTTCGCACACGAGAATGTGGATAACACATTCGATAACTACACACCCAAAGCCGGTGAAGTAGCACCGGACAATTGGTACGATCCGTTCTGCTATGACGCAGATGGTCATATTCTTCCGGCAATTATGCCTTACTATGAAATGGCAAGCGTAGCTAAATTCTGTCGCATTCACAACAAGGTTTTCACAATTGATTCAGAGCCGCTTCCTAATACAGATAAGTATTATTATCCATACACAACTGAGGTTTTTCTTGATCCTACTGATGAGAGTTTAGGAACACGACCTGCAACGTATTGTCCTTATTGTGGTGATATATCTAACGGTCGTGTATCATCTCCTTTTGCTAAAAACCACACAGGCATTTCAGGAGTTTATTACGGATATTACTGTGCAGGCTGTAATGGATTTAACGCAGGTAGCCGTAAAGAAGCACTTGACAGCAAACAGCATTGCAGACACTGTTTTGAAACACTTCCTGTGGATAAATTTTACAGATTCGTTCCTAAAGAGTATCTTAATGACCCCGCAATCTCTGTAATTTTCGCTGAAACCGCTGAGGAC
This sequence comes from Acutalibacteraceae bacterium, assembly GCA_045648305.1. GTDB lineage: Bacteria > Bacillota > Clostridia > Oscillospirales > Acutalibacteraceae > CAG-488. Next base: position 12,295 of record JAZRNR010000129.1, on the reverse strand, counting down.
TTTGGCGATGGCAAGGACCTTTACGCAGAAGATTTAGTATTTAACGATATGGGATTCTGCGTAGATTACAAAGAAGGCAAATCCGAATACGAGGAACTTTCTTTTTGGGAAAAGATTGTTCTCTTCTTCAAGAGCATTGGCGAATGGTTTAAAAATTTATTTACATTTAACTTTTAAGTAACAATACAGAAGCTCCGCTTGGTTGCGGAGCTTTTTTATTAATTCCATTGATTTCGAAAAAACAAAAAGCTCGCTGACCGAAGCCAACGAGCTGATTTTACTCTGAAATTCTGATTTTTGCAACCGTTATTTTGTAGGTTGATTCATAACACGGAGAATTGTTGATGTAATATAGCGTTGTTCCGTCCTACGAGAAAAAGAGTGACGGACTGTAACCGCATTTTCCATAAGGCTCATCAGTAGAATACGGAATGGGATTATCAATCGGTGCAAAGGTTTTGCCGTAATCAAAGCTGATAAACATATCCGCACCCGTGTCGCTTTCGCCTCTGACGGCGTGTTTGCCTGTAACAACAAGTGTTCCGCATTCACCACCGACGGGCGACCACGCAACGTAAGGAGAAGATCCGAAAGTTTTGCCGCCTGCGGAAACTATATTACCGTAATCCGAAACGTCGCCCCAATTATCGAGAGAAGTCGTTCTCTTGCAATAAATCGGATTCATGAAAATACCGACCATCTCATAAACCATTAAATATTCGCCGTTACCCATTTTGGTAATTGAAACCATACCCGGTCTGAGTGAAGAATCGTAGCAGGCAACGCATTCGAACTTCTCGCTCCAATTAACAAGGTCGGTTGTGTATTTATAAACAAGCTTCTGTGAATGCTCGGGGTCGGAATCGTCTGAATAGAAACAGAAAAGTCTGCCCGTTTCCTCCTCAAAGATTAAATACGGCTCCCATACACCCCACTCTATTCCACCTGCTTTGTCAACGTTGCAGAAAGCGTTGAACGATTTGCCTGCATCGTTACTTGAATAAAGCGTTATTGTGCTGTCAGTCGGACCTTCACCGTATATCGACGTTGCGGCAAGAATGATTGTACCCTTTTCAAAATCGCCCATATCTGCAGGCAGTTCATAAAGGAACGGCATCCATTCATTCCAGTAACCTTCGTTCAGGTTATCTCTGACCGTACAGACGTATTGCCACGTTTCGGCATCATCGTTGCTCTCATATATGGGATATGTGTCACCCCATTTTTCAAAGGTTGCAAGAAGCTTGCCGTTGTCTGCATCATTTTTTTGATAGCGGAGCTTTATGATTGACGGATATTCAACAACGTTTGCATTGTTATCCGAAGGAATGTATACATCGCTCACCGATTCAATCTCAAACTCAACAGGCAGATGTTTGTATTCAAAATTCAGACCTGCACTCGGAAATAAAGTTCCGAAAACCGTCAGCAATGCAAGTAAAAAACGAAAAAGAATCATTTTCTCAGCTCCATCATTGAAATATACAAATACATTATATCATAAAAGTGCGTCTTTGCAACAGACCGCATGCTGAAAACAAAAAGGCTCGCCGTAAACAGCGAGCCATAATTTGCAAGAAATATTCTGTTATCTCTTTGAGAACTGCGGAGCACGACGTGCGCCCTTGAGACCGTACTTCTTTCTTTCCTTCATTCTCGGGTCACGAGTAAGGAATCCAGCCTTCTTGAGAGCCGGACGAAGAGCCTCGTCATACTGAAGGAGAGCTCTTGAAAGACCGTGACGGATAGCACCAGCCTGACCTGTTACGCCACCACCGTTTACACGGCATACGATGTCGAACTTTTCAGTTGTGCCTGTCAACTCGAGAGGCTGACGAACGATGAGCTTAAGTGTTTCAAGACCGAAATAATCGTCGATATCTCTGTCGTTGATTGTAACTTTACCTGTACCTGCATATACACGAACACGTGCTACAGACTTCTTTCTACGGCCTGTACCATAGAAATACGGAATTGAATCGTACATTATATTTGCCTCCCTTCATTAAAATGCCCACTCTTCAGGCTTCTGTGCTGCATGCTTGTGCTCTGCACCTGCATATACACGAAGTCTTGTAAGAGCTTCACGGCCGATTGTTGTGTCAGGAATCATACCCTTGATAGCCTTTTCCATTGCGAAAGTCGGCTTTGTACGCATAAGTGTGCTGTACTTAACTTCCTTCATGTGGCCAACATAACCTGTGTGGTGATAATACATCTTCTGGTTGAGTTTGTTACCTGTAAGAACAACCTTATCAGCGTTGATAACGATTACATGGTCGCCGCAGTCTGCGTGCGGTGCGAATGTGGGCTTATGCTTACCACGGAGAAGATCAGCTGCTACAGTTGCTACGCGGCCGAGCGGCTTACCTGCTGCGTCAAGCACATACCACTTACGAACGATGTCGTTCGCCTTAGGCATATAAGTTGACATAAACTTACCTCCAAATAATTTTTAATGCTCGGATAGTTTATCACAAGCCCCAAAAGAAGTCAATACCTTTTTTGCAATTTTTTAATTTAACTTTTACAAGCTCGATTTTTCTCCGTTTTTCTCGTTTTTTCATATCAAATGCTCTTTTTTAAAATATAAAAATTTTTTATTTTGTTTTTGTAAAATATCACAAATTTTCATTTTTCTTTCAGGCTATACCCTTTTCGGGGTATAAGCCTTCTTTTTTTGCACTATGGGTGAGAGGATTTTCTCAGAACAATCAAGAACAAATCAGAAAGAAAGGAAATGCAAATGGCCCTTAAAGAAAAAGAAAAGCTTTTCTGCTCGTATTTCTGCGAGTCAAGAAACGCACGAAATGCAGCCGCAAAGGCAGGCTACGGAATACTGACACACAGGAGTGCGGTCAAGCTTCTTGCACGTGAAGAAATCCGCAAGGAGATTGAACGTATTGACCATACCCGACTTGTCAGTGCTGAAGAGGTTATTTCAGGTTACCGTCAGCTTGCTTTCGGCTCTGTTGCAGATGCACTCAAGCTTGTTTATTACGATGAGCAACCGGACAGGTATGAGCTCGAAACCCTTGACCTTTTTAACGTCAGCGAAATCAAGAAGCCTAAGGGTGGCGGAATTGAAATCAAATTCTTTGACCGCCTTAAAGCTCTTGAGCATCTTGAAGCTTTGAGCGGAGGGAAGAACGATGATTCTGCCCTGCCCTTCTACCTTGCACTTGAAAAAAGCGCCGCCGCATTAAAGGTAAACGAAGATGAGTAACAATGCTCTTGCAAGCTTCTCTGAATTTTCGCCGAAACAGCTTGACGTGCTTACGTGGTGGTGCCGTAATTCCGACAAACATCGCTACGATGCAATTATCTGTGACGGTGCCGTGCGTTCAGGCAAAACCGTTTGTATGTCCCTTTCGTTTGTCGCGTGGACATTCTACGATTTCAACGAAACTTCATTTGCAATCTGCGGCAAAACAATAGCATCACTTAAACGCAACGTAATCACACCGTTGACACCAATTTTAACCTCCCTTGGCTTCGGCTTGAAAATGAAGTCTTCGCAGAATTTTATTGAAATCACGTACAAAGACAAACTGAACCGTTTTTATCTTTTCGGCGGAAAGGATGAAGGCTCTGCCTCGCTGATTCAGGGTATGACGCTCGGAGGCGTTTTGCTTGACGAGGTGGCTCTTATGCCGCGTTCTTTCGTTGAACAGGCAATCGCACGTTGTTCGCTTGAAGGCTCAAAAATGTGGTTCAACTGCAACCCCGAGCATCCCATGCATTGGTTTTACCGTGAATGGATAAAGAAAGCGAAAGAGAAAAACTGTCTTTATCTTCACTTTACCATGCACGATAATCCTGCCCTGACACCCGCAATAATCAGGCGATACGAAAGCCTTTATTCGGGTGCTTTTTACAAACGTTTTGTCGAGGGAAAATGGGTTGCGGCTCAGGGTACGGTTTACCCGATGTTTTCATCCGAAATTCACGTACGCAAACCGCCCGACCCGAGCCTGATTGACCGTTATTATATCTCCTGCGACTACGGCACGGTCAACCCGTGTTCGTTCGGATTGTGGGGAGAATACAACGGCAAATGGTACAGAATCCGCGAATACTATTATAATTCGCGTTCCGAAGGTGAACAGCGGACGGATATTGAGCATTATGAAGAGCTCGAAAAGCTGGCAGGAACGCTTACGCCCGAGGCTGTTATCGTTGACCCGTCAGCCGCAAGCTTTATTCAATGTATCCGCCGTAAAGGCAGATTTACCGTTATACCGGCTAAAAACGATGTTCTTGACGGTATACGTCAGGTGTCCGATGCACTCAAGCAGGAATTGATTTATTTCTCGCCTGAGTGCGAGGACACGCTGAGAGAATTTTCTCTTTATAAATGGGACGAAAAAGCTGTCCGAGATGCACCGCGCAAGGAGAATGACCATGCAATGGACGATCTTCGGTACTTCGTCACAACGGCGCTAAACGCACCTGACAATGACTTTTTCGTTATGAGTGTATCGCGTTAGATGCACTCTCCCGTTATTTTCTGAAAGGAGAGTTTTAGTGGGAATTTTCAAAAAATTATCTTCTGCAAAAACTGCAGTTTCCGTCCCTCAGACTTACAGACACAATCCTTTCGACCGACTTGATAACTATGTCCCTTTTGCTACTGCGCAGAATTCGTTATTCAGAGAATTGCGTGAGGCTGTACCCGTGCTTGATGCCGCAATCCATAAAATCGTTCGTCTTACGGGCGGTTTCACGGTTGAATGTTCAAAGGAATCAACAACGGCAGCACTCAACAGCTTTCTCAGAAATGTTTGCGTCGGCGGCAATCAGCAGGGCATAGAAGCATTTATTTCAACCTATCTTGAACAGCTTCTGACGTTCGGCACAGCTGTCGGTGAAATTGTCACGGACAATCACGGCAGTTTTGCGGCACTTTACAACGCTGACCCTGACGATATTGAACTCAGGCGCGGTGATGACGGAATTTCCGCCATTGTCTGCGTAAAGAATTTTTACGAAACTTCACCCGTCGCATATCCTCAGCTTGTGACCCTTTCCGTCCTCAATCCTGATGCAGGTCAGCTTTGCGGAAACTCGATTATGAAGGGTCTGCCCTTTGTGAGCAATATTCTTATGAAGATTTACAACACAATCGGCATCAACTGGGAAAGAGTCGGCAATGTCCGCTTTGCCGTTACATACAAGCCACAGAATGATGTTGTGGACAGAGCTTATGCAAAAGACAGAGCTCAGCAGGTCGCACGCGAATGGAGCGAAGCTATGCAATCGGGCAAGCAGATACGCGATTTCGTCGCCGTCGGTGATGTCAGCATCAAGGCTATCGGTGCCGACAATCAGATTCTTGACAGCGAGGTTCCCGTCCGTCAGATGCTCGAACAGATTATTTCAAAAACGGGTATTCCTCCGTTTATGCTCGGTCTTAACTGGTCGGCAACGGAAAGAATGTCTTCTCAGCAGGCGGATGTTCTTACGAGTGAGCTTGAAGCTTACCGAAGAATCCTTACACCCGTTATAGAAAAGATCTGCCGTTTCTGGCTTGCTTCGAACGGTATTCAGGAAAAAACCGAAGTCGTCTGGAACGACATCACTCTTCAGGATGAGGTTGAGCTTTCAAGAGCCGCGCTTTACAGGGCACAGAGCAAGAAGATCGAACAGGAGTTGAAAAACAATGAATAAAGAATTTAAATCAAGTATTTCTCCCTGCACGGTCACAGATGAGGATCTGAAGCTTATCAACAAACTGACCGTCAAGGAGCTTACGGCAGAGGAAGTTTATACATTTAATGTTATCCTTTGCGATAACGAGGTTGACCGCGACTGTGAGCGTTTCGACATTGCAGCGCTTGAAAAAATGGCCGGGCTTTTTGTGGGCGTAACAGGAATTTTTGACCACAATCCCGGTAGCGGCAACCAGACCGCACGAATCTTTTCCGCAAAATGCGAAAAATATCCCGAAAAGAAAACATCACTCGGTGATGACTATACCTGCGTTAAGGCAAGGGCATATATGCCGCGAACAAACAAGAACGCTGACCTCATCACTGAAATTGATGCAGGAATCAAAAAGGAAGTCAGCGTAAGCTGTTCCGCAAAGACATTTACCTGCTCCGTCTGCGGAGGCGATATCCGCTACGGCAGCTGCAACCACATCAAGGGTGAAACCTATAACGGCAAGCTTTGCCATTGTATTATTTCGGATATCAACGATGCGTATGAATGGTCCTTTGTTGCAATTCCCGCACAGGTTAATGCAGGGGTTACCAAAGGATTTGAAAGCAAATTCAGGCATACACAGAATCTTATCAAATCGATTAAAAACGGAGAATGCGTTAAGATTGACCGTCAGCAGGCAGAAGAGCTTTGCGGATATATTTCCTTGCTCGAAAAGCAGGCAGATGACGGCAGAAGCTTCCGTCAATCGCTTATGGGTGAGATTAACAAGTTTGCTTTAACCTGCCTTCCTTCACTTGATTCGGAAAGTCTTGAAAAGATGTGTGCCGGTTCAGACACGAAAGAACTTATTAAGTTAAGGGATGCTTTCAGACTTAAGGCAGGCGAAATTATTCCCCTTTCGCCACAGCTTAAGGCAAAGAAAGAAAACAACGTTACAAACAACAATGAATTCAAATTTTAAGGAGGACTTGAAATGAGTTTTGACAATATAAGACTTGAAAAAGGTATGTACGGCACAGGCCGTTCTTTTACACAGACACTTGAAGCTCTTGACCCGACAGAAAATTACAAGGGTACTGAGCTTGAGGGACTTGACGCTTACGAAAGACAGCTCAAGCGATTCAACATCAAGCCGACAGGTGCAGACAGCTCTGTTGTCGGCAAGTTTTTCCAGACAAGCGATGCAGCTGTTCTTTTCCCTGAACATGTATCGCGTGCGGTCCGTTACGGTATGGATGAAGCAAGCTTTCTTCCCGATATCGTTGCCGCAACAACAAACATCGATTCAATGGACTATCGCGTTATGGACTTGCAGATGACAAGCGACAATGCAACAATGAACGTTGTTTCTGAAGGCGAAGTGCTTCAGAATTCAGATTTTACCGTCAGCGACAGAACAATCCGCCTCAAGAAGCGCGGCAGAATGATTACAACATCTTACGATGTGCTCCGCTTCCAGCGCCTCGACATTGTTTCAATCGCACTTAAGAGAATCGGTGCTTACCTTGCACAGAGCCTTATGGCAGATGCTGTTGATGTTCTTCTCAACGGTGACAGCGAAAATGCCGGCAACAGTGCAGAAAACATTGAAGCAGGATCATCACCCTGCACATACGCTGACCTTATCGATTTCTGGTCATACTTTGCACCGTATGAGCTTAACACAATCCTTGCTTCAACAAACGTTACAAACAACCTTCTCAAGATGGAGGAATTCAGAGACGCTGCTGCAGGACTTAACTTCCACGGCACAGGCAAGCTCATTACACCTTTCGGTGCTAACCTTATCAAGACAAGCTTTGTTACAAACCCCGATATGCTGATCGGTCTTGACAAGAACTGTGCTCTTGAAATGGTTAAGGTCGGCGATATTGAAACTGACTACGGCAAGCTCGTTGACAGACAGCTTGAGCAGATTGCCATTACATCAATCACAGGTTTCGCACGAATTCTTCCCGGCTGTGTAAAGACACTCTCTGCACAGGGATTCAACACGAGCAGCGAACCAGGCGATATTATTGAAGGTGAATAAAATATGACAGCATGGGAAGTTAAAGACTATCTTTCACACCTGACAAGCTGGGAAGAAAACGAAGAAGAAAATATCCTCTCTCTTTGTAAAGCCTCACTTAACGAAATTACTTCCATGCTCAAAGCTGACGCTGACCGTGCAGATGCAAGAATCGCATCCGCTGCCGCCGCCAACGCTTACTACAAGCTTTCGCTCAAACGAAGTTTTTCCTCTTCTCAGGAAGAATTCACAAGCTTCAAAGCCGGTGACATCAGCATTACACAGGGCAACAGTCAGGGGCATTACCTTTATATCGGTCCGCCTGACCACGATGTCAGCCGACTCGGCAGCGAGCAATGGATTGAATCCAATTCGCAGAAATTCACCGTTGACAGAAGCGAAAAGGTTTATTTCAAAAACGAGGTAATTTATGTCTGGGCAATCATCCGAGAGATTGTGGAGGTGGATTGATGGACAGTATTGTTTCTTTACCGCAACAGATTGTTGACTGGCTTTCATCTCAGAACGACATGGAAGATATCAAATTTTTCGTTGAATATCCTCCCGTCAATAAAGCAGTTCCGCTCCGAAGGTCAATAGTTGCCGTCGGAATTGATAACATTGAAATTGTTGATAAATTCGTTGCCAACGATGACGGTGTGCTTGAAAGGCAGGAATATTGCAGGCTTGCAAAAATCAAAGCAAACCTGAGCATCTGTGTCCCTTTTTCAATGGGCGGACAAACCTGTCACGATATTTTTACCCGTATCGCAAACGCACTTACCTTTCGTACCAATCTTAATATACTTGAATCAGGCTGCGTTGAAATCAAATCTGACCGTGACACAGACGCACTTGTTATGAACGGTTGGTTTCTTATGGAAGCTGATTTCTGCCCGGCACAAAGCACGGACGAAAATTTTGCTTCTTTCCTCGACAAAGAATTGCTCTGCGGAAGTCACATTCGCAACGGCGTTATTCACGTTACTTCCGAGGATAAGCTTAAATGGAACGAACCGTTCGTTACCGGATCTTATTTCGGAAACGGAGAATCCTCGCAAACGGTAAATGTCGGATTCAAGCCGTCCTTTGTTATGGTATTTGTACCCGGATTTCCTGCGGTAAGGGTAAATTTCACTTCCTCAACGGCAAAAACTTACTTTGCAATGGCTCTTCAGGATTCAACAATGGGAGTTGTTATAAACTCAAACGGCTTCAAAACACAGAACGGTACAGCAGGCGGCACAACGCTTGCTTTAAACGAGCTGGGTATCTCATACAACTACATAGCTTTTAAATAAATTTCAAAGAGGTCGGAAAACCGACCTCTTTTTTCCGTTGACATAAGCGTAAAAATCCAATATAATTAGTTTGGTAGTTAATATAAACCGGCGGATGATTTTCCGCCCTGTTAACAAAGGAGAAGGAAAATGAAAAAATCAATTTCTGTTTTGCTTTCCGTATGTATCATTCTTACAACGCTTATGTCAGGTGTTGTTACCGCATTTGCAGAAGGCAATATCATTCCCGAAACAAACATCACATGGAGCTTCAATACCGAAACCAAAGTGCTTACCTTTGAAGGTGAAGGCTCTATTCCCGACTATAATGAATACATTACAGACGGTGAAATTACCCTTAAATATCCGTGGAAAGACGTTGAATACACAAAAGTTGTTTTCGGTCCTGATATCACGGGTATCGGCAACTATGCTTTCTGTTACAGCAGCACCCTTCAGTCTGTTGAAATCCCCGAAACGGTCGCAGTACTCGGTGAGGGAATTTTTATGGGTTGTTCCGCTCTTGAAACCGTAACACTTCCAGCTTCAGTGAACAGAGTAAACGAAAGTACGTTTGCTAACTGTAAAAAACTCAAAAACGTTACTCTCAGCCCGATTACACAGTCAATAGGCAAGGAAGCTTTTACACAATGTAAAGCTCTTGAGGAAATCACATTCCCTGCAACACTGAAGACAATTGACGAAGCTGCATTTGCAATGTGTACTTCGCTCAAAAAAGCTCTTCTTCCCGAAGGATTCACTACTCTCGGTGCACGTGCATTCTACAGCTGCGAAAAGCTTGCAGAATTCACACTTCCTTCAACTCTTAAAACAATAAAGGAAAGCTCACTCGACGGTTGCCGTGCAATCAAAACAATTACTTTCCCTGACTCAATAACAAAGCTTCCGGCTAATGTATGTAACGGTTGCCGTGCGCTTGAAGCTGTTACTCTTCCCAAAAATCTTACAGAAATCGGTGAAGGTGCGTTCAACATCTGCCCCGCACTTAAGGAAATCACAATCCCCGCAACAGTAACTTCAATCGGTAAAAAAGCTATCGGTTACGGTTTGTTGGGTGCTAAGGTCGCCGGCTTTACAATCAACGGTTACGCTAACTCTCCGATTGTCGTTTATGCCGAAGAAAACGATTTTAAGTTCAAATCTTTGGGTTATGTTACAAGCGGAACCTGCAACGATAAAGTAACATGGGAATATAATGAAGAAGCAAAGACACTTTATATCAAGGGCGAAGGTGCAACACCGAACTACAAGAGTACAGACTTTGTTGCATTCAACCTTATTCCTTTTGAGAAGGTTGTAATTGGTGAAAAAATAACAAAAATTGGCAGCTATATGTTCTATAACGCTCCGGCTGCAGACTTTACTCTCCCCGTAAGTGTTGAAAGTATCGGTGAAAACGCGATCGGTTATTACGACAAGAAAGGTACACCGACACTTCGCGAAGGCACAGCAATCACAGGTTATGAAAAAACAATTGCCGTAACTTACGCTGCCAACAACAACCTTAAGTTTAACTCGCTCGGAAATTTTGTTACTACAGAAGGTAAGCTCACAGATGAAATTTCATGGGTTTACGACAAAGAATCAAAAACTCTTGTAGTAAGCGGAACCGGAGCAATTCCGGGTTATACACCCGACGCTGTTCCTTTCGCAGAGTACGAAATTCAGACAATCCTTGTTTCTGAAGGCATTACATCAATCGGTGACCATGCTTTCCTTACAAACAAGCCTTGTGCTGCAATCAAGCTTAACTCTGATCTTACCGAAATCGGCGAAAAGTCATTCGGATATACAGTAGCTGAAAAGATGGACGAGGACGGCAACCTTCTTGGTGAATATGAGGTTACAGTAAATCCTGAATTTACTGTACGCGGATACATCGCAACTCCTGCTGATGAATACGCAAACTTCAACAAATTCAAGTTCGAAGCTCTCGACGGTGACAAGTATCCTCTCTTCTCACTTATCGTTAAATCAGTAATTGACCACGTTAATAAATTCATTATTATTTACAGCGAAACTCCCGCGAAAGCTCCTGATGCTGCAGCAATTATGGCTGCTTTCCCGTCAGCAAGCTTCAGCGAAGTCAAGGCACCCGAAGTTTTCGGCACAGGTAATGAATTTACGGTTGTTAACACAAACGGTTCTTACACTTATAAGATTGTTGTCAGAGGTGACAATAACGGCGACGGTAAGATAAACTCTTCTGATGCCCTTGCAGTTCTTAAGCACTCTGTTCAGTCAGCTGTTATGGAAGACAGCAGTAAGCTTAATGCAAGTGATCTTGACGGCAACGGCACAATCAACTCATCTGATGCTCTTGCAATCCTTCAGATTTCCGTCGGTACCAAGGACATTACAAAGGATTACAATCCCGGTGTTGTTAAATAATTCTCAAAAACTGTCACTTTATACAAAACAGACAACTTAAAATTTACACAAAACGGCTGTGGGCTTTATTACAATGCTCACAGCCGTAATTTTTTGGTCATTTTTTAAATATTTTATACATAATTTTTAAATATCTCTTGTTTTTTCTGTTAATATGTGATATAGTTGCAACATGACGTATAGGTAAGCAAGTTGATTTTTAATACATAAAAACCACAGCAAATATAACCTGACGCCCAGAAACAAAGGAGGAATTTGTTTTGAAATACTATAACGCGAAAGATATCCGTAACGTTGCTCTTGCAGGTCATGCAGGCCGAGGCAAGACATCACTCGCAGAAGCTATGCTTTATATTGCAGGTCTTACAGACAGATTGGGCAGAGTTGAAGAAGGCAATACAGCTCTTGACTTTGACCCTGAAGAGAAGCGCCGCCACGTTTCCGTTGCGACTGCACTTGCTCCCATTGAATGGAAAGACTGCAAGCTTAATATAATCGACACTCCGGGTCTTTTCGACTTTGAGGGTGAAATGGCAGAAGGTATCACAGCTGCAGAATGTGTTCTCATCGTTCTCGGTGCAGGTCACAAGTATGACGTTGGTGCTGAAAAGGCATTCAAGGCTGCAAGAAAACGCGGCAAGATGTTTGCTATTACTCGTTGTGATAAGGAAAACGCTGACTTCTACAAAACATTCGAAGAAGTTCGTGCTGTTCACGGCGGTGCTGTTTGTCCCGTTATCGTTCCCTACGTAGTTGACGGTCAGGTTAAGGCATATGTTAACCTTGCATCACGTAAGGGCTTTGAGTACAAGGACGGCAAGGCAACAGAAATCCCGATGCCCGACGATGCAAAGATCAAGGAAATGCTTGACATCCTCACAGAAGCTGTTGCTACTGCAAGCGATGACCTTATGGAAAAATTCTT
>JAZRNR010000128.1:0-23021 GCA_045648305.1 Acutalibacteraceae bacterium | reverse complement strand
ATGATACCTGCCATATCCTTGATACAGATTGAGTGAACACCCATAGCTTCCATATCTTTTGCAAGCTTGATGTAAGACTCAATGTTGTGAACAGGACTCAATGTGAAGCAGATTGTGCCTGAAGCGTGAGCACCGCAACGGATTGTTTCTTTAACTGCAACCTCGATGTTACGCACGTCGTTAAGTGCATCGAAAATACGGATGATGTCGATACCGTTCTCGACACTCTTCTCAACGAACTTTCTTACAACGTCATCGGGATAGTGCTTGTAGCCGAGGAGGTTCTGACCTCTGAGAAGCATCTGAAGCTTTGTGTTCGGACAAGCCTTGCGGATTTTGCGGAGTCTTTCCCACGGATCTTCGTTAAGGTAACGAAGGCATGAGTCGAATGTTGCACCGCCCCAGCACTCAAGGGAGTAGTAGCCTGCTTTGTCAAGCTCTGCAAGAACGGGTTCAAAATCGTCAAAAGACATTCTTGTTGCGATAAGTGACTGCTGAGCGTCACGCAACACGGTTTCAGTAAATTTAATCTGTTTCATAACATCTGCCTTTCCGTATATAAAATATTTATTATACTAATTAAAATGTGATTTTTTCCTGGATATATTCACAAAGCTTATCAATAGCGATACGCTCCTGTGCCATTGTGTCACGGTCACGGATTGTTACGCAACCGTCTTCAATTGAGTCGAAGTCATATGTGATGCAGAACGGTGTACCGATTTCGTCCTGACGGCGGTAACGCTTACCGATTGAACCTGCATCGTCAAACTCAACCATAAATCTCTTTGCGAGCATTGCATAAACTTCCTCAGCCTGCTCATTGAGCTTCTTTGAAAGAGGAAGAACAGCAGCCTTGATAGGTGCAAGAGCAGGGTGGAAACGAAGAACAACTCTTGTGTCGCCCTTTTCTTCATCAACAACTTCTTCGTCGTAAGCGTCCCAAAGGAATGCGAGAGTTACGCGGTCAGCACCGAGTGACGGCTCGATAACGTACGGAAGATATTTCTCGTTTGTTGTCTGGTCAAAATACTCAAGGTTCTTACCTGATGTGTTCTGATGCTGTGTAAGGTCGAAGTCTGTTCTTGAAGCAACACCCCAAAGCTCGCCCCAACCGAAGGGGAAGAGGAATTCGAAGTCTGTTGTTGCGTTAGAGTAATGTGAAAGCTCTTCCTGCTCGTGGTCACGAAGACGAAGGTTTTCGTCCTTGATGCCAAGTGAAAGAAGCCACTTGTGGCAATAATCTTTCCAATAAGCAAACCAGTCAAGCTCTGTGCCGGGTTTGCAGAAGAATTCAAGCTCCATCTGTTCAAATTCACGTGTACGGAAGATGAAGTTACCGGGAGTGATTTCGTTACGGAATGATTTACCGATCTGGCAAACACCGAAAGGAACCTTACGGCGTGTTGTACGCTGAACGTTCTGGAAGTTTACGAAAATACCCTGTGCTGTTTCGGGACGGAGATAAATCTCATTCTTTGCATCCTCAGTAACACCCTGGAATGTTTTGAACATAAGGTTGAACTTACGGATGTCTGTGAAGTTTGCTGAACCGCAATCGGGACATACAATGCCGTTTTCAGCAATATACTTGCTCATTTCCTCAAAGCTCCAGCCTGCAGGATTAACACCTGTATCTTCAATAAGCTTGTCAGCTCTGTGACGTGTCTTACAGTCCTTACAGTCCATAAGCGGGTCAGAGAAACCGCCTACGTGACCTGAAGCAACCCAGATCTGCGGATTCATAAGGATAGCAGAGTCAAGACCTACGTTGTACGGGTTTTCCTGAACGAATTTCTGCCACCATGCTCGCTTTACGTTGTTTTTGAATTCAACGCCGAGAGGGCCGAAATCCCAGGAGTTTGAAAGACCGCCGTAGATTTCACTGCCGGGGTAAACAAAGCCTCTGCCTTTGCAAAGGGCAACGATTTTTTCCATTGTTTTTTCTGTGTTGGAAAGCATAAAACCAATTCTCCCTCATTATATATTAATTCAATATTAAGCTATTATGAATTATAATAAAAATTACGAAAACTGTCAATAAACAAAGTATATGAATAACAGATTATTCCAATGATAAAATGTGGTGATTTTGTTATTAATTTGTCAAATAAAGGCTGAAAAAATACCGCCTTCCGAAGAAGACGGTATGAATTATTGAAGTAAGCATAAAAACCCTACCAAGAAAAGATATCTGTGATTGCGGTAGTCATTTTTAATTGAATCAATAATGTTGTTGTTTTCAAGACAGACAAGTCCTAAAAATAAGGTCATTGAAATTATGAAAAGTGACGTGAAAGCCCAACCGTAGTTAAACCAATAAAGTGGGATTAACGCAATGTGCAGAACAATACCAGCAATAATAAAGCTTTTAGCCTTGATGTTATTTTTTATAATTTTACTTATAAAGTAAACAATAACCGCTGAAAAACCGAGAGTGTTTTTGAAATAAGTGAAGACGTAGTCTAGCTGTTCAGATGCGATGGCCGTGTTTTTAATTGCCTGATAAATACTGTATGTCAAGCAACACAAGCTGACTATAATTGAGCCGACAAGAACAGAAAACGTGTCGGAATTTGTGCTTTTATTTTTAGTTGAACTTTTTTTGGATTTATTTCCTTTAGGCAGAAGTTTGAGTTTTACAATCGAAAAACTTAACATTAAAGTGCAGAAAGCAGCCCCGATTCCGGTATCAAGGAAACTGATTGTCAAAGCAGCAATAATACAGTAAGGAAGCTTTTTTTGATCCGTTGCAGCCAATACGGCAGCTAAAAAAAGTGCTAAAGCCGCGGCAGTTATCAATTGTTTGTTATTCTCATGAACTCTGTTGAAAATCTGATAAAAGGTTTGATAGCAGGCAGCAGAAACAAAAAAAGCAAAAGCGGTACGTTCTTTGATTTTTTCGCTATTAACAAGTCTGTCAGCAAAGAAAAGAACTAATCCGATACATGCAAAGAAAATCAGAGTGAAAAGCAAAAACGAGCGGTAAGACAGTACTAAAGCGGAAAAGGAGAATGCAATAATTGCAAAGATTCTGTGTCTGAGACTTAAATCTGTCAAAATCTCACCCCCGAAAGAACTATTTGGGCAAACGAGACGCCAACAACTGTAAGAATGATTTTATTTTCACCAAGTTTCAATGTAGCCTCGTCATAACTGTCGCTGAAGTCGGAGTCTTTTTCTTTGATAAAAAACAGCAGAAGCAGGAGAAAGGCTAAAACGAAATGCAAGGAAAATCTGTCAGTATCCGTTGAAAGGAGCAGGTTTATAATCATAAGCGGAAATACTGAGAAACAGCAGAAGAAAATGAATTTTTTAAGCGGGTTTTCAGCTTTTTTTAATGCTTTACCAATAAGATAAAAAAACGGAAGTGCAGATATCGTATTACTTAATATAAAGTAACAGTTTGTTTTAACAGCTGCGAAGTCGTTTTTAGTGTAAATATCGAAATTGTATTTTATATATCCGGCAAAACCTTCGTACCCTTCAATATCAGGGACTTCCCAGAAAAAAACTGAACGTAGGTAAAATTCATCAAATGAGTTTCCTGAAGCGTCAAGCCTGTTGCGAGCAAAATCCACCATTTGATCGGATGTCATTTTCATAGTGTTGTCGCCGATAATGAGAAAATAAACAGAAGCAGCACCAACAACAACAGCACAAACAGCAATATAGATAAAGTTTGAAGTATTGGGCTTTTTAACAAACTGATAAAAGACAATTATGGCCATAATAGGAAGATAGGTTGTTGCAAAAAGCTCATAAATACAAAGAGATACTGCACAAAAAACAGGGACAAGCCAACGCCAACCTTTTTTATCGACAAGCCAAACGGAAGCCAACACAAGCGGAACAAAGAAAAGATCTAAAGTGCCGAGAAAACGCAAGAAAGCAAGCATCACGGGAGTGATTATCAGAAAAAATGAATAAATTCCGATGTTTTCATATTTTGTTTTCTTGAGGTAATTGTTTATGAAAAGACTGATGAGAAAACACGACAGGATATAAACCATTATCAAAAAGTTTACGATGAAAGACGGCGTCATAAGTTTATCTCCGAAAAACAGAGATAAAACGGAACCTATCAAAAGTCTGGAACAATAACCACAGTCATAATTGATTACATAAAGCGGGAAATAGTAGTTGTCAATATAGTGAATCGCTTCTTTCTGCACAAGGTATGCAAAAGATGTATACATCAACATGCCAAAGGTGATGAAAAATATTTTGTTTTCTTTTATGTTTTTCAAAATTTTCATAATTCACCAACCGAAAAAATATTAAATTTATTATACTATAAGTTTTTAAAAATGTAAACAGAAAAGAGTACGGCCAAAACCGTACTCTTAAACTCAGAGAATATAAATTGTAACTGTTCTTCTGCCGAATGCATACATTGAAGACTGATTCGGGAAGTAAAGGTCACAAAGTGTTGCACGGCTGCCGGTCCACTTTGTGAATCCGCCTGTGTCCTCAGCTGAAGCATAACCGTAAACATACTTGCCGTCGTTTGAAACGATCCACATCTTTGTGCCGTAAGGAATCTGCTTGGGGTTAACAGCGATGTAACCGGGTCTTACTCTTTTACCTGTTGCTGTGTGTGTACCGCAGTTATAAGCTGAAGCTGTGCCGACAATCTTCTTCTTGTAAGAAACAGGAACGTTTCCGTCAAGCTGGAGTGATGAGGGTGGTGTAAGAGTAGAGATTGTTTTCTTACCGTTCGGAAGAACGTATCCGCCACCGGGGATTGCACCGACGCGTTTCTTTGTACCTACTGTCTTAACCTCGTCAACGGGAGCCTTTTCAACAACAGAGCTTGTTGCTACTGATTCTGTAAGAGCACCGTCAACATATTTTTCCTGATATGTGATTGTCTGAACGCCTTTAACGCCCTTTGTTTCAATCTTAGCCTGGTCAGTGTACATTGCAGCTGACTTCTTTGTAACAGTTTTGTAGTTCATTTCAACTGTTTCTGTCTTTATCTTATAGTCAACTCTTGTAATTTTGATAAGCAAATCTGCTTCAAGCTCTGTATCAAGGGGCTTGGAGATTTCATCGTTGTCATCAATTGTGATAACAGCCTTATCAAGAGCATCGCTTACTGTACCGCCTGCGATATTGATTGCTTTTGTTTCACCGTCTGCGACAATTTTAACCTCGAAAGCACGTGTGATGATAACTTCGGGTGTGTCTGCAATGCGGTCTTCAACAGAGCAATTAAGAAGATCACCGTCTTTGATTGCGATTCCGTTCTGCTCAAGTGCTTCGGCAACTGTACCTTTGCCTTCGTAGCTGACAGCATCAGCACCGTTATCAACAACTGTGAAGCTGTGTGACTTGTGAAGACGGATGATTGATTTCTTTTCGAAATCAGCAAGGTCAAGCACGTCGTTTTCGCTTACCTCAATGCCGACCTGAGCAAGGATTTCTTCGGCTGAGTCACGCATTGTGATAACGCGTGTTGTTTCACCGTCGATTTCAAGTGTAACCGTGTCTGAGTTGGCAGCGGCAGCATAGATTGTTGCAGAGCAGAGGATTGCTATTACAACAAGCATAATAAGCTTTGCTTTTGATTTAAGCATTGCCTTGCCAAAACTTTTAATAGTATTCATCAGAATAAACTCCTTTTCATAAGCTGAAAATCAGCTTTGGCGCAGTAAAAACGTAAAATGAGAACAATAAAATGCGCCGACTTTGCACATTATAGGGAAGCTGTTACGCTTTGTCAAATCGAAAAAGATTAATTTTTTGTGCATAATGCTTACTTTTTAAAGGGATTATTTTGCCGAAAAGGCATATATCTTGCTTTATAAGTCCTAAAACAGAAAAATAATCAACCTGATTTGTGCAAAACGTAAAAAGTTACAAAAGGTTACAAAGTGGTGTAATTTTTGTAACTTTTGTAATATCATACGCATTTTACCTTTAAATTATGATAAACTGATTGAAGTATTGCTTTGCTTATGTTATAATAATTCGGTATAATTCTTTCACTGAGGTGATAATTTGGCAACCAAGAAGGAAAACATAAGAAATTTTTCAATAATAGCCCATATTGACCACGGTAAGTCAACTCTTGCTGACCGTCTGCTTGAAAAAACTGAGTCAGTCGCAGTAAGAGATATGACAGAACAGCTGCTTGATGATATGGATCTCGAAAAGGAGAGAGGTATTACAATCAAGGCACACGCTGTTAAGCTTAATTACAAAGCAAAAGACGGCGAGGAGTATGAGCTTAATCTCATCGATACCCCGGGTCACGTTGACTTTAACTATGAGGTGTCGCGTTCACTTGCTGCCTGTGAGGGTGCAGTGCTTATCGTCGATGCTTCTCAGGGTGTTGAGGCACAGACTCTTGCAAACACATATCTTGCGCTTGACCACGACCTTGAGATTGTTCCTGTTATTAATAAGATTGACCTGCCTGCAGCTGACCCTGAACGTGTTGCTGCCGAGGTTGAGGACGTAATCGGTCTGGAGTGTATGAATGCTCCGCGAGTTTCGGCAAAAACAGGTGAGAATATTGAATCTGTTCTTGAAAAGATTGTTTCGGATATCCCGGCACCGATTGATTCTGACGATTCAAAGCCGCTTCGTGCCCTTGTTTTTGACTCAGTATACGATAATTATAAAGGTGTTATTGTTTACGTCAGAGTTGTTGACGGTAAAATCAAAGCAGGCGACACAATGCGAATGATGGCAACGGGTGCAGAATTCACCGTTGTTGATGTCGGTTATATGAGAGCGACATCTATGGAGTCGGCAAAAGAACTCACTTCAGGTGAAGTCGGATACATTACCGCTTCAATCAAAACTGTTGGCGATGCACGCGTCGGTGATACCGTTACAACTGCAGAATATCCTGCAAGCGAACCGTTACCCGGTTACCGTAAGGTTAACCCGATGGTTTTCTGCGGTGTTTATCCTGCAGACGGTGCGGATTACGAAAACCTCAGAGAAGCACTTGAAAAGCTTCAGCTCAACGATGCGGCACTTTCGTTTGAACCCGAAACATCAGGTGCACTCGGCTTTGGTTTCAGATGCGGCTTCCTTGGCCTTCTTCACCTTGAAATTATTCAGGAACGCCTTGAAAGAGAATACGACCTCGACCTTGTAACAACAATTCCGAGTGTTGTTTATAAAATTCATCTTTCTGACGGAACAGTTCTTGAAATTGATAACCCGACAAACTATCCTGACCCTGCATATATTGCTTACAGCGAAGAGCCGATTACAAAGGCTAACATCTATGCTCCGAATGAATATGTCGGTGCAATTATGGATTTGTGTCAGGAACGTCGCGGTGTTTTCAAAGATATGACTTACGTTACACCTGACAGAGTAGATATTGCATATGAGCTTCCGCTTAACGAAATTATTTACGATTTCTTCGATGTTCTTAAATCAAGAACTAAGGGTTATGCATCGTTTGACTACGAAATCAAGGGTTATGAGCGTTCGGATCTTGTTAAGCTTGATGTTCTTCTTAATGGTGACGGTGTCGATGCACTTTCCTTTATAATACATTCGGATAAGGCATACGGCAGAGCAAGAAAAATTGCAGAAAAGCTCAAGGAGCATATTCCAAGACAGATGTTTGAAATTCCCGTACAGATTGCAATCGGTGGTAAGGTTATTGCCCGTGAAACAATTAAGGCAATGCGTAAAGACGTTCTTGCAAAGTGTTACGGCGGTGACATCACAAGAAAGAAGAAGCTTCTTGAAAAGCAGAAGGAAGGTAAAAAGCGTATGCGCCACTTCGGTACTGTTGAGGTTCCGCAGGAAGCGTTTATGGCTGTCCTTAAGCTTGATGAATAAAATCTCAGGACAGCAGGTGGTCACTTGCTGTCCTTTTTTGGTGATATTATGAAAAATATTGGGTTGTATATTCATATCCCTTTTTGTAAATCAAAATGTCCTTACTGTGACTTTTATTCAATGCGGTCGGACTCTGTCGGTTATGATGACTATACCGCCTGTGTGATTGAAAGTATGGAATCCTGGGCGGATAATCTCGACAGAAAAGCGGACACACTTTACCTCGGAGGAGGTACTCCGTCACTTGTCGGCGGTAAAAACATAGCGTTCATTGTTCGCAGGGCGAAAGAACTTTTTGATGTTGACGGTGAAATAACCGTTGAGTGCAACCCGTCGGCAATCGAAGAAGATTTTTTTGAAACGGTTGCAAAAGCGGGAGTGAACAGGATTTCTTTGGGAATGCAGT
Source organism: Acutalibacteraceae bacterium (assembly GCA_045648305.1). GTDB lineage: Bacteria > Bacillota > Clostridia > Oscillospirales > Acutalibacteraceae > CAG-488. The sequence continues at coordinate 14,797 of JAZRNR010000128.1, read as the reverse complement.
CGGCTGTTGATTCGGAAAGAAGAAAACTCGGAAGAACGGCTGACCGTGACAAGGTTCTGAAATGTATAAATGAAGCACGGAATGCAGGCATTGAAAATATTACCCTCGATGTTATGCTCGGTGTACCCGATCAGAACATGGAAAGCCTTAAGGAAACGATTGATTTTTGCATTGAAACGGGTGTACCGCATATCAGTGCATATATGCTTAAGCTCGAAGAGGGTACATACTATTATAATAATGCAGATAAACTGAATCTGCCTGACGAAGATACAACAGCAGATATGTACAATCTTCTTGCAGATGAGCTTGAAAAGCACGGCTTTGTTCATTATGAAATTTCGAACTTTGCAAAACCCGGGTTTGAAGGTAAGCACAATCTGAAATATTGGAACGCGGAGGAATATCTCGGTATAGGCCCTTCGGCACATTCTTTCATTGACGGAAAAAGGTTTTATTATCCTCGCGATATAGAACATTTCAGCTTCGGAAAAGCTCCGATTGATGACGGTATAGGCGGTGACGAAGAAGAGTATATTATGCTTCGTCTTCGTCTTAACGAGGGAATCTCTTTTGAGGACTATTCAAAACGGTACGGTAAAGAGCTTCCGACGGAAATTTTCGAAAAAGCAATATTCTTTGAAAAACAAGGTTTAATGAGAGTTACAGATAAACAAATCTCGCTGACAAGAGAAGGGTTCCTGTTGTCAAACACTATAATTTCCAAGCTTATTTAAGTGTATTTTGCATAAAAATTGATTTGATATATTGTTTTTTATTATTCGATGTGTTAGAATAAACGAAACTACCATGGGAGGTATTATTATGAGTTTTCCTGTTGCATTGCAGCTTTACTCCGTCCGTGACGCTATGGGCGAAGATTTTGCAGGCACAATCAAAAAAGTAAAAGAAATGGGTTACGACGGCGTTGAATTTGCAGGCCTCTTTGATCAGAATCCTGCCGATATCAAAGCATTGCTTGCTGAAGTTGGCCTTACTCCGATTTCTGCACACGTTGCTTACGACGAGCTTGCTGCTGACCCTGAAAAAGTGATTGCAGATTACGCTGAAATCGGCTGTAAGTATATTGCAATTCCTTATGCTGTTGAGGAAAGACGTCCCGGTGCTGAGCTTTTCGATGAAACAGTTGAGGGTATCAGAAAGTTTGCTGAAATCGGCAAAAAGTACGGTATCACATTCCTTTACCATAATCACGACTTTGAATTTAAAAAGGTTGGCGACGTTTACGGTCTTGACCTTCTTTACAGCACACTTTCAGCTGACGAGCTTCAGACAGAGCTTGACACATGCTGGGTAAATGTTGGCGGTGAAGAGCCCGCAGCATATATTGAAAAGTATACAGGAAGAGCACCTGTTGTTCACCTTAAGGATTTCTATATGAGCGGTAAGGGTAAGCCCGCAAAGCTTTACCAGCTTATCGGTATTGATGACGGTGCACAGGACGCTGAGGAAGAAGAAGCTTTCGGCTTCCGTCCCTGCGGTTACGGTGTTCAGAATTTCCCCGCAATTCTTGAAGCTTGTAAGAAAGCTGAAACAAGCTGGGTTGTTGTTGAACAGGATCAGCCGTCATTAGGAAAAACACCCGTTGAATGTGCTCAGATGAGCATTGATTATATCAAAGAAATTAATAAATAAGGAGTTTTTAATATGTCAGATGCAGTATTGAATCAATTCACACAGGCTGTTGAAGAAGAAGCAGTCGAAACAGGCAGACGCTTTAAGGTTGGTATCATCGGTACAGGTTGGATTGCAGAAGCTCACCTTGAGAGCTATCTTGAAATGGACGATGTTGATATCGTTGCAATGGCTGACCTTATCCCCGGCAAGGCTGAAAAGTTTGCAAAGAAGTACAATAAGGACGGAAGACTTGATAACGTTCGTTTCTATCCGAGCCACAAGGAACTCCTTGACGCTGAAACAGAGCTTGATGCAGTAAGCGTATGTACATACAATATGACTCATGCTGAATGTTCAATTTATGCTCTTAAGAAGGGCGTAAACGTTCTTCTTGAAAAGCCGATGTGTGTTACAACTGAAGAAGCAGTTGAAATTATGAAGGCTGAAAAGGAAAGCGGAAAGATTATTTCAATCGGCTTCCAGCCCCGTGGCGACGAGAATATGAAGATGGTAAGAAAGATTGTTCAGTCAGGCGAGCTTGGCGAAATCTATTACATCCAGACAGGCGGCGGAAGAAGACGCGGTGTGCCGAACAGCACATTTATCGAAAAGAAAACTGCAGGTATCGGTGCAATGGGTGATATCGGCTGTTACTCACTCGACGTTGTTCTTAACGCTATTGACTATCCGAAGCCGCTTACCGTAACAGGTTACACATCAGGCTTCTTCGGCTCAAACCCGAAGTACAACACTCCTGAAGATGCAGCACGCTTCAACGTTGAAGACTTCGCAGCAGCATTTGTTCGTCTTGAAGGCGGTATCATCCTTGACTTCCGTATTGCATGGGCAATGCATCCTGACACACCGGGTGATACAATCATCTTCGGTAAGGAAGGTGCTCTCAGAATCCCGTCAACAGACTGCTGGAACGGCTCAATGTCAGGTCCGATGACAATCTACCACGATGTAGCAGGCGAGCAGGTTGAAACAATCGTTCCTCTCCTTGAGAATAAGGGTAAGGGTCTCTTCTACAAGAAGTGCCGTTCATTCCTTGAAGCAATCGCAAACGGTGATCCGGCTCCGATTCCGACAAGCCAGATTCTTTACAACCAGGCAATTATCGACCACATTGTTAAGTCAGCTGAACTTGGCAGAGAAGTTGAAGTTGTTATTCCTGAAATCTAAAATAAAAACTAAAACTAAAACCGTTGAGGTTAACGCCTCAACGGTTTTCTTGTTCAAAAAGAAAAAGGAGTGGGTTTTCCACTCCTTTAATTATTTATGCTGATTTCTTATCTTTTGCTTCGTATTCATCTCTGAGCTTATCGAACTCAGGCTTGATTGCTTCAACAGCAGCAAGGTCATACTTCTTAAGACCAAACTTTTCAATGAATACTTCGTAAGGAACTGTATCAATGTAGCACTGCTTGTACTTAACATTGATGCCCTTGGTCTTGATGATTACGTTGATTACAATAACAAGAGCAAAAGCTGCGATAATACAGTAAGCACCGAAACCTACACCGCCTTCAACAAGGCCGGGAAGAACAGGTGTAATCTTTGAAATAAAGAGGTTATAGCAAACAATTGAAGCAACTGTTGCGATAATACCGATGCTTGCGAGGGAAATGTTTCTTGCAAAGCCCTTAGGTGAGCTTGAAAGGATGCTCAGGATAAGGCTGAGAAGAGCACACAAAACTGCGATAACGATTGTTACTGCAGAAACTGCAAGGCAGATGAAAGCAGTTCCGAGAAGAGGTGAACCGAACATTCCGAACAAACCGTCAAAGTCCATCGCTGAAACCTTGTTGTAGATTTCAAGAGCATTGAATGTTACGTTATCGTCAAAGAACGGTCCCTTTGTATGAAGCGTTGCCAAGGGAAGGAAGAATGTTCCGACAATAAGAAGAATAAGAACAAGACGGACGATTGAAAGCGGGGAGCCGATTGTTGCATTCTTAACTCTGTCGATTCTCTTCTGAGTCTTTGCATGCTCGATTTCCGCGTTGATTGCGTCAACTTCAAGTCTTTCTTCAATTTTATAATACAAAAGGTTTACTCCGCAATTCGGACAATTTGGTTTGATGTTTGTAATAGCGAGATTCTTACCGCACTTAGGACACTTTGCCATAAAGGATTCCTCCTGTCTATTGTTAAAGACATTTTAACATATATTTTTGTATAAATCAAGAACCTTTTAACTAAATTGCACATTAAATGCAAAATTTATATAAAACCGCCATCTACTCCGAGCACCTGACCCGTAATAAAACCGCTGCCTTCTTCTGCAAAGAACAGCACAGCTTTTGCAATTTCTTCAGGGTTGCCGATTCTGCCGACGGGTGTTTCTTCTTTAAGTGCGTTGATGGTTTCTTCGTCAAAACCCTTGTTCATAGGAGAGTCAATAACACCCGGAGCAATGCAGTTGACTGTAATTCCCGAAGGTGCAACCTCGCGGGCAAGAGCCTTCGTCATACCGATAACCGCTGCCTTTGAAGCGGAATAGTGCACTTCGCAGGAAGCACCGACGATTCCCCACATAGAAGAAATGTTTATAATGCGACCGTTTTTGTTATGTATCATATAGGGCAGGGCACACTGACAGCAGTTGAAAACACTTTTTACGTTACAGTTGAACATCCTGTCGTAATCCTGCACCGTGATGTCTGTAAAAAGCTTCTGCTGTGCAATGCCTGCGTTGTTGACGAGTACATCAACACCGCCGAAAGCTTTCTTCGCTTCGTCAAAAAGAAATTCTGCTTCATCCCTATTTGAAACATCAGCCTTGACAGCGATTGCATTGTGTCCTTTGGTACGGAGCGTTTCACAAAGCGACAAAGCTTCAGCTTCGCTTGTGTTGTAGTTTATAACAACATTATACCCTGAGTCAGCAAAAAGCGCAGCTGTTGCTGCGCCTATACCTCTTGCTGAACCTGTAATCAATACAGTTTTCATATTACATTCCACCGCCCATAGCTGCCAGAGCTTTTTCATCAAGCTTTGTGTAGCCGTTAAGGTCAAAGATTGAGTTATCAACAGTGCCCTTGAAATCCTTGATTTCGCAGATTGAAATTGTGTCACCGTCAATTGTTTCCTGACGAACCCACTTTTTACCCTCGAAATAGAACTTTGTAACGACTCCGTCATCTGTCTTGTACTCTTCACAAGTGAGCTTCTTGTCGCCGTCTTTAACTGTTGTTGTCTTAACGTACTTCTGGTCTGCTCCTGCCTGCGGAGTCATAAGGTCTTCCATACCCAAAGATTCAGATTCTGTTTCCATATACATCTTCATTCCTGAATAATTGAAAGCAACGTATGTTTTGCCGTCCTTGCTGATAACCTTTGAATCCATACCGTTAAGGTTAAGCTTTGCAGCGAATTTGTCGCCGTCCATTGTAACAGTTGTCGGAATTTCTGTACCCTGACCGAGAACTGTCATTGTCATTGTGAACTTCTTGCCTTTGATTGTCTTTGCGATGATATCGTCGCGAAGAGTAGTTTTCTGCACCTTTGTGCCTTCGTCAAGAAGGTCTTCTTTTGATGCATTGGGATTGAAGTTTTCAAGGTCGGGAGCAAGCGGAGTGCTGTTGTTGGAGCCTGAAGAAGGTTTTGTTGTTGAGCTGTCGCCCTTTGAACTGCCTGTTGTTGAAGCGTTTGTGCCGTCAGCCTCAGTTGTTGTTACGGGCTGTGTCTGCTTAACACCGTCTGCATTTGTTACAACCTTACCGTTTGCATCTGTTACATACTCAAAGTTCTCGTCTTTCTTGTCACCGCAAGCGGCAAAAGTAACGAGAAGAATCATCATTGAAAGAATAATACATAAAGCTTTTTTCATTTGGAATAACCTCCGTTGATTTGTACTGTTTCCTACACATATAGATTACATTATTTCCCGTATAAAATCAAGTGAAATATTTGTAAACATTTTATTATCTGTCTGTTATTGACATAATTTGGTTTAGGTTTATAATTTTTGTGAGGTGATATTTATGCAGGATATTTTTTGTCCGTTAAAGTTAACAGGTGTTGCTGCTTCGCTTTGTGATGCACTCGGACTGCAAACGCCTGAAAAAGCAGATGTACAGATTGATATATTAAAAAAGCTTACTGAAGGGAAAAATATAGACAGAGTCTTTATGTATAACCCCGATGCGGTTGCACTATGGTTGTTCGAAAAGTATACAGATATTTTTGCTCCCGTAATGCTTAATTCTGATATAACTCTTCCGTTGCAGACGGTTATGCCGAGCGTAACTCCCGTTTGCTTTGCCACGATGTATACAGGAGCAGAACCCGAAATTCACGGTATTCAGTCATATACAAAACCGGTGATAAAAACCGACACTGTGTTTGATGTGCTTATCCGAAACGGAAAGAAACCTTGCATCGTTTCAACGGGTAACGACAGTATGTCGAAGATTTTTCTTGAAAGAGAAATGGATTATTTTATTGTTGAAACTCCCGACGAGGCAAATGAAAAAGCACTTGAGCTTATCAAAGAGGATAAGTATGACTTGATCTGTGTTTACAATGCAAATTACGACAGCAGAATGCACCGTGTCGGCCCCGAAGGTGACGAGGCGATAGATGCACTCAGACACAACGTGAAAGCGTATGAAACCTTTGCAAAAGCAATCAGAGAGAATTGGAAAAACCATAAAACCCTTCTTGGTTTTGCACCTGACCACGGATGTCACGAAATTGACGGCGGTGCAGGAAGCCACGGCTTGATGATGCCTGAGGATATGAATATTGTTCATTTCTATAAGGTGATTTAATCTTATCTGTTTATACACCGACGAACAGCAGAGAACTCCTCTGCTGTTTTTTTCTGCAAATTCGAGTTTGTCGGGGTCTTTGATTTTGCACAATCTGGCTCTGTGCTCGTAGGGACCGGCCTCCCGGACGGTCCGCAGATTACGCTGAATTAACGGACGGTCGAGGATCCGTCCCTACGCAGTTAACTAAAACAGGGTTCGTAGGGGCGATTCACGAATCGACCACCAAATCATAACAATTTTTAAGGGACGTCGAGGATGTCGTCCCCTACACGGTTATTTAAAACTGGGTTCGTAGGGCACGACGTTTACGACGTGACGATATTCTGCTGTATTTAACGGTGTGTCGCAAGCGTCACACCCTACAAGAAGGGCTTTAACATCCTGATAAATTCGGGTTTGTAGAGCTCTTCTTTTTTAAAAGCTAAAAAAGGGCGTAGCTCCACTTGTCAGGGGAGCTGGCTTGCCGCAGGCAAGACTGAGGGGTAGTAAAAACTCGTGCTATCTCTCCCTCCGTCTTTTGCTTCGCAAAATCCACCTCCCTCGTCAGATGGAGGTATTGGATTCTGCAAAATTCAAACACTCCGACAAACCCGAATTTGCAGAAAAATGCAGACCGACAGTTTCGAACTGCCGGTCTTAACTGTTTAAAATTTAATAACTTCGTTTTTCTCTGCTGATTCAAACATTGCTTCAACAACTCTGATAAGTCTTCTCTGCTGGTCGTGAGTAACAATCTGCTCAGCTTTGCCTTCAATTGCATCGCAAAGGTTATTGTAAAGTCTGCTTTCGTCGCTGAAAGAAACTTTCTCAACATAGGGAAGAGGGAACTTCTTGATTGTTTCGTCTGTTCTCGGTGCCATCGTCTTTGTAAGACCGACACCCGCCTGAATCGGCACAGCGTCTTTGTTTTCCCAGTCTTCAACCTTAACAATTTCACCGTTGAAATCCCAGTCTCTGATTATTGCAGTTCCGTTTTCACCCTGCACATACCAGCGGGGAAGGTCAATGAAATTGCTTGTACCAACGTAAAGATGAACCGTAAGATTTCCCTCATAACGAAGCTCACAGCTGAAACCGTCGTCAACCTCGTCGTTAGTGATATTGGTTATCTGGTTGTAAACCGAAAGAAGCTTCTTGTCATCAAAAAGCATAAGAATCTGGTCAAGAGTATGTATGCCCCAGTCGAGGATCATACCGCCGCCCTGAGCCTTTTTCTGTCGCCAGTCACCGGGAATACCTCTTGAACCGCAAACTCGGGATTCAATATTGAAAATCTTACCGAGCATGTTTTCTTCATAAATTCTCTTGATTGTAAGGTAGTCAGGGTCAAAGCGTCTGTTCTGATGAACTGTGAAAAGCTTGCCTGTGCGTTCGCTTGCAGCAATCATTTCTTCAAGCATTTCACTTGAAAGCGTAACGGGCTTTTCGCTCATAACGCATTTGCCTGCTTCCATTGCCTGAATCGCAATTTCACGGTGCAGGTCATTCGGAGTTGCGACAACGATAAAATCGATTCTTTCATCTGCAAGCAGTTCTTCTCTTGAAGAAAAGACGTGGATTCCGTTTTCTTTTGCAAGCTGACATCTTTCTTCTTTGATATCATAAACGCCGACAAGCTCCATTCGCTCGCCCATATCGCGGATCATCTTTTCGGTGTGCCATTTTCCCATACCACCGTAGCCGATGACGGCTGTTCCGATTTTTCCGTTAACCATAGTATTTGCCTCTTTTCAATGGGAATTATGCCCACCACATTTCAGTGGTTGCTTCTGTAATAAGAACGTTTTTAAGAGTGTTGACTGCCTTTGTAAGACCTTCGTTCTGGCTCATAAGGCTGTCTTCGTGTTCAATGCTGATTGCATAGTCGTAACCGACAAGACGAAGGTTGCTGATAATATCCTTCCAGTAAACCTCATCGTTACCGTAACCGACGCTTCTGAAAATCCATGAACGGTTGATTTCGTCACCATAGGGTTTTGTATCAAGAACACCGTTTACAGCGGTATTGTACTTGTCAATCTTTGTATCCTTAGCGTGGAAATGGAAAATTGCATCACCGAGCTTGCGGATACAGGCAACGGGATCCATTCCCTGCCAGATAAGATGGCTCGGGTCGAAGTTTGCACCGATTTCGGGACCGACTGCTTCGCGAAGACGAAGAAGGCTGTCACAGTTATAAACGCAGAAACCGGGATGAAGCTCAAGTGCAATCTTGTTAACGCCGTGAGCCTTTGCAAACTCAACAAGGTCTTTCCAGTAGGGGATAAGAACTTCGTTCCACTGCCACTCAAGAATTTCGCTGAAATCGTCGGGCCACGGGCAAGTTACCCAGTTGGGATACTTTGCACCCTCGTGGTCACCGGGGCAACCTGAGAATGTGTTGATCTGGTGAAGACCAAGCTTCTCAGCAAGAAGGATTGTGTTACGGATGGTCTTATCGTAATCAGCTGCGATTTCCTTGTTCGGATGAACAGGGTTACCGTGACAGCTGAGTGCACTTATCTGCATATCGTACTTTGCAAGTGTAGCCTTGAACTCTTCAAGCTTTGCATCGTCAGCGAGCAATTCCTCGGGATTTGCATGAGCATTTCCGGGATATCCGCCGCAGCCGATTTCAACCATTTCAATGCCGAGTGATTTGAAATATTTAAGTGCTTCTTCAAGAGGTAAGTTCTGAAGCAAGCAAGTGAATACACCAAGTTTCATATTATTTTCTCCTTATAAGTTAGCTTCAAAGTATTTCATACTGCGAGTGATATCCTCAATACCTGTCGGAACAGGATCATCATTTTCAAGAACAAGCCATTCCATATCAACCTCCTTCGCAGCTTTGAAAACAGAAAGGAGGTCGTTGTTACCTTCGCCGAGAGCTGTCGGCTTGCGGTCGATACCGTCTTTGATGTGAAGAAGGATGATTTTATCTGTATTGTCTTTAATATATGTATAGTTGTCAGCACCACCGCAGAAGCTCCAGTATGTGTCAAGCTCAAGGTATGCACCGTCAGCAATAACGTCCATGCATTTTCTGCCGTCAAATTCAATTTCAAATTCTTCAGTGTGGTTATGATAGTAGAATTTGATGCCTTCCTTTGCACCGATTTCATTAGCGTATGTGTAAATATCAACAAGCTCCTGAACTTCTTCAGCTGTGGTATGCGGTGCACCGCCTGTACCGACGTATTTCATTCCGAGAACCTTAGCGATACGGATTGTTTCTTCAATCTTGTCAGCCTTGAAATTTTCAACGCCCATATGGCAGCCGACTGCTGTAAGTCCGAGCTCATCGAGCTTTGCTTTGATTACTTCGGGTTCACAACCGCCGAAGCCTGCAAACTCAACGCCCTCAAAACCGATTTCCTTAACTTTTTCAAGAATCTTAAGAAATTCTTCGCCTGTTTTGTAGTCGTCTCTGACTGAATAAAGCTGAACTGCAAGTTTCATAATATATAACCTCCCAAGGTAATTATTCTTACATTCTGAATTTTACAACAAAGCCAAACTCATTTCAACACTTTAATGCAAAAAAGTAAGTTTTTTGGAAAATTTTTTCTTTTGAATTCATAAATAATATACCAAAGCATAACAGAAAGTTCATATCTCTGTAACAAATGTGGGTTATTATTTAGCTGTACTCAACGAGAGAGCCGCAACTCTTGTTAGTACATACCCCTCCTCAATAAACCCCTCAATTATTGAAAAAAGAAGTCGAGCGATCGGCTTCTTTTTTCTTTATGTTTTTTAAAAATACTCCGACAAATTCGGGTTTGTCTGTCTGTTTGTTACCACCTCATCCGCCTCGTTCCTCGGCACCTTCCCCTCAAGGGGAAGGCTGAGAAACTACGCAAGTCCAAGGCTTCTCCCTGAGGTATTCCCCTGTTAGGGGAAATGTCGCGTAGCGACAAAGGGGTGCCCGTTTTCGGAGAAAAAGGCTCCGCCGTAGGCGGTGGTGAGGTGTAGGTTGCAACGCAACCGTTATTATATTCAGCGTCGCAAGGTCGACACATGGAGCGACCACTAAATCATAACAAATTTTAAAGGGACGTCGAGGACGTCGTCCCCTACAACCAATGTTCTGAAATCGTGCCTGTAGGGGAACATATTATGTTCCCGAAAAATCGCATAAATTCCGCGGGCAGATGATATCTGCCTCTACGAACCTTATTTCAATCAACTGCGTAGGGACGGGCGTCCTCGACCGTCCGTTAATTCAGCGTAATCTGCGGACCGTCCGGGAGGCCGGTCCCTACGAGCACAGAGTCAGATTGTGCAAAATCAAAGAACTCAACAAACCCGAATTTGTTGAGATATTTAGATTCTTATTTAAAACATTTGTATTTTTGAAGCATCTGTGATAAAATATCTCGAATTCATTTCGGGAGTATAATTATGTTGGATTTTATTAAAACAAATTCGTTTATCATTGCGCAAGTTTTCGGATTTATGGCGATGACTGTGGCGATTTCAATGTATCAGTTCAACAAGCACAAAAAGGTTATGCTTTTAATGGTTGGCTGTGCACTTCTCTGGTGCTGTCATTATACGTTTTTGGGCTTGTTTACACCTGTTGCGATGAACTTCCTCGGTGCGGTGAAAAACTTTATCTTCAGCTTCAAGGAAGGTAAACAGATTGAATCTAAAACTATTCCGATAATTTTTCTTATTCTTTCTGTTGCTTCAACAATCCTGACGTGGAAGGATGCCTGGAGCATTTTGCCGTTGATTGGCTCTGTTTTCGCTGTTGTTGCACAGTGGCAGACAAATGTTAAATATCTTCGTCTTCTTACAATCCCTGTCTGTGTCTGTTGGTTTATTTATAATATCAACAATCAATCCTGGGCAGGTACGGCAAACGAGGTTTTCGTTTTAATTTCGATTATCATTGCACTAGTGAGAAATAAAGACACAAAAACAGCAGAATAAAAATAAAGGGGTTCTTCGAAGCGTTAAAGCTCTGAAGGAACCCCTGAATTTATAAAAACAGAAAAAGTTTTTTACAAATACTTTTGCTACCCTGTAATAATCGCAACTATTTTATTTTTGTGTATTTTTGAAAGAATCAAGCCAATAACAGCAGTAACAGCAATTGTTACAACAAACATTGCCAGTTTCGGTGTTTCCTCGTGTATGGCTTTGATAATCAGCATAACCAGCGGATGGGAATAATATGTGAAATTAGCGATAATTCTGCATTTTTCGGAAAGCTTTCTGAATTTTGATAACGGATTTTTCAGAAGAAAGAGCATAACCGAAATAACAAGAAGAAAAAGTCCGAAGGTAATGATAATATTTTGCTGCCATCCCGCTTTAACCACAAGGAAAATTTCAGCGAGCCAGACGAAGATTGAAACAGCAAGAATGATACACAGTTTTGAGTTACTGAGTTTTATGGCGGTATTTTCTATTTTGCCAACACAATGACCGCATATGAAGAACGGAAGACCCATAAGGAAAATTCTCCGTATAACTGTGAAAAACGAAAGCTCATAAATTGTGCCGAGAACAGGAATTTTTATTCCCAATTCATAATATGCACATCCGATGCAACCTATAGTATAAAGTATAATCGCGAGCGGAATAAGAAACTTTTGCAACCTGAGCTTATAAAAAAGAGTAACAATACAGACACTGATTATCAAAGCCGGGAAAAACCAGAAATGATAGTAACTGCCATTGATAAGAAAGTTCAGTGTTCCTGTTACAATGAACCCCTTAAGCTGTCCGTAACCCCAAGAAAGAAACTCAACAAGAAGGTAAACACAACTCCATAAAAAATATGTTATCAATAATTTTTTTATATATGAAAGAAAGATTTTTTGTTTTTTCTCAAGTTTTTGTGTGTAAAAATAACCCGCAACAGCAAAGAAAAACGGAACACCTATTCTTGTGATAATCTGTGAAACAATGTAATCGATATTTGCTCCGTATTCTGCAAGAGGGTGAGTGTGAATTATGACAACAAGTATGGCACAGAAATACCGAAAAATATCGATTGAGCAATTGCGAAATTTTGCACCTGACAAACCTATCACTCTTTTCTTATTCAAACTATTGATATATTATAATATTTTCTAAAAAAAATCAACATCTGCACAATTGGGTTAGCTGTGCAGATGTTGATTTTTATTTAACCGTATTCACAATACCCACAAACAGGGGAGTTGAATCGTCTGATGTTATAACGAAAACAAACGGTCTGTTTAGTCTGAATTCAATTTCTTCACCCATTGGTGCAGATTCCGTATCAACACCGATAACCGTAAATGCCGCGGCGGTACAGCCTTTTTCGTCAACGGTAACTCTTGCGCTGTGATTAATCTGACTGACATAAGCACTCTGATTCGGCATAATCGGAGAAAAATCAGCTTTTGTTTCGTCAAAAACATCCGAAACACCAAGTGCCTCTATGCTGTCTATCAGATCCATAGAGGAAACAACATCAAACTTCGGCATACACAGGTTGACAATAACGTTATTTTTTGCTGTTTTCGGGGTTGCTCCATTCAGTATCGGATTGATGTCACCTTTCTGAATAAGGTTTTCGGGAGTAACGCCCTCTTCGGGAAGGATGAGCCACATTTTGCCCGAACCCTTGAACGGTAACGATGTTGCGGTGAATCTGTTATCGGTATAAAGCGGAAGATGAGGGTTACGCTGATACATAAAATCGGCTGTTTCGTTTCCTTTTGTGCCGAAGAAGGTGTCAGCCTTGGTCAGGTAGTCGGGGAATTCATCCTGCCAACCGCCCTTGAAATAAACCGTACTTGCAAGTCCGAGAACGGTTGAATCGTTAAATTCAACTTCGTTTGCCTGGTTCTTAAGAAGTCCGCCTGTCTGCTCGTTGAGCCAGCTCTGCAAAGCCTTGTTGTATTCGTCACTGCCCATAAGACCGCTGAAAGACGATGCGTAATAATTTTGGGCGAGGATATCAAGCGTGGATTTATTATATTCAAGTCCGTTATTCATCCAGACGGAATTTGCAAGGATATTCGTTTTAAGTCCGTCGTCGGTATAGTTGCTCATCCAAAGCTTGTTCGCAAGTGTGCGAAGGGAAGCAATATCGTTTGTGCCGAGCAGGTCAAGGATCTGCTTTCTTGTCTGTCCGTCGGTTGATTCTGCAAGCATACTGAGTGCCATATAAACGTTGACAGGTGAGTAGACGAGGGTTTCGCCTTTGGTATCGGCAAAAAAAGTTTTGACAGTTGATGTGAAGAAACGACTGTATCTCGTTGCCTGAGCGACATTTGCCAGTCTTTTTTCAGCATCGACATTCCATTCTTCAAAAGCTTCGGAAAAAGCTTCCCAGTCAAGCTCACCGTTTTCGTTTGCAAAGTCTGTTTCGATGGGGTATTTCACCATCGTGGGGTAGGATGCCTTTGCAACGGAGAACGAACCGAGAACAGGATTTTTCTGTTGATTCTGTGTATTGACGGTTGTGTTGCTGTCGATAGCCTGTTCAGGCGGATTGAAGTGAAAATGACCGAGCACCGCACCGATTACGATACAGAAGCAAGCTGCAGCGGCAACCCATTTCATCCACTTTCTGCCTTTTTTCTTAGGTTTTCTTTCATTATTAACTTCGTTGATTATATTGTCATCGACGTTGTTCATTGCATCAATAATATCTTCGGGTTTCATATCAGTTCCTCCTTTTGAAGATAATTTTTAAGATCGAGCCTTGCACGGTAGAGCAGACTCTTAACGTTTGATTCGCTGAGTTCAAGATGATTTGCGATATCCTTTACGGAGTCAAAATAAAAATATCTGCATACAAATGCCTTACGCTGGGTGTCGGAAACGGACGAAAGCCAGTGGTTTATTGCCGTTGAAAGAACTTTCATATCAACCTCTTTTTCAGGGTTTCCATCGGATGAAGCACAGTCAAAAAGCTCGTCGAGGGAAAGTGCATACTCAGAGCCGACACGCTTTTTTGCTGCCTTTTTCCTGTAAATGTCAATGGAAATCTGCCTTGTGATTTTTGCAAGGAAGGCAGAAAGCCTGACAGGCTTGTGAGGCGGAATGGAATTCCAAGCACGAAGATATGTATCGTTCACACTTTCCTTGCTGTCTTCAATGTCCGCGAGAATGTTGTATGCGATTTTAGAAAGATAGTTTCCGTATTTTTCCTGAGTCTGCGAAATCGCAGCTTCGTTTCGCTCCCAATACATTTCAACTATTCTGCTGTCTTCCATTTTCCCACCTCCGAAGGTCTTAGTTTCGTCTGCAGTGTTGCAGTTAAAGCATAATTTATGTTTTAACCAATTCGACAAATTCAGGTTTGTAGAGTTCTTTGATTTTGCACAATCTGACTCTGTGCTCGTAGGGACCGGCCTCCCGGACGGTCCGCAGATTACGCTGAATTAACGGACGGTCGAGGACGC
>JAZRNR010000127.1:0-2433 GCA_045648305.1 Acutalibacteraceae bacterium | reverse complement strand
CCGGGCTTAAGACCGAGCTGAGAAACCTTCATTGCAAGGATTCTTTCCTTTTCGTTATGAAGCTTGATGATTTCTCTGTTGAGGTTGCCGACTTCGTTAAGAAGCTCTTCCTGGTCAACAAGTGTTCTGCGGACTCTGATGTACTTCTTAACAAGAACAACAACAAGAAGAACAATCGCTGCAAGAACAACTACTGTTGCAACAACTGTGAGGATTGCAAGAATCCAATCAACAGCTGTGAAGTCGCCTGACCATGATTTAAAAATGCTTATGTATTCGGGAACATTGAAGATATTGGCAATACCGAGGCCGATACCCTTAAAGATTCCCCAAACACCTTTTATGAAAAATTGATTTAAGAATTCTGCAATGAATTTTGTTACTATCATCTTTCAGTCACCCTTTAAAAGTTAGTTAAAATCTGAGTTATATATTGTACAGGTTGTGAATGTTATTTATCTGTTTCATCCGATGCTTTTGCTTCGCTCTCAGCCTTTTTAAGAGCTTCCTGCTCAGCGAGATATTCTGCAATTGCGCGGCGCTTTGTTTCTTCATCGATGTCCTCAGCCTTAGCTTCCATAAACATCATAATGAGCTTATAAATCTGCCAGATGAAGAAAAGTGCAAGTGGGATGATGATACAGATCATAAATCCTGTTCGGCTCTGAAGGAACTGAAGTGCGTGGCCGAGGCCGACAATCTTAAGGCCTTCTCTCAGATTTCCGCTTTCATCGTAACCTGAATTGATCTGCTTGCCGAGGATTGAGTCCGGTGTAACAGGCACGGTATCTTCCATATCTATCGCGTCACCCTTTGTGACGAAGTTGTTGATAGTACCGTCCTTGTTATAAACAATATCAAGGATTCTATGGGTGTTGTTACCTCTTATGCTTCTGCCTTCGCCGTCTGTAAGAACGGTTGTATAAGTAATAACGTCACCGATTTTGAGTTCATTAACGTTTTTGACTTCCTTAGCGATAATCATATCGCCTGTTGCAAAAGCAGGTTTCATTGAGTCAGACTGGATTGTGAAGGGAGTGTAACCGAAAACGTTACCAACACCGACGTCTGAATTCTTTGATGTGAAGGTCATAACTGTAATGACAATCGCAATAATGAGGATGAATACGAGAAGCACGTCTGAAACGACTTCAAGCACCTTTTTAAGTTTGTTTTTCATTTTTTACATTCGCTCCTGATTTTATTTGACTAAAAGGTCATTTACAAGCACTCCGAGAATGCTCATAAATCGCCTTTCGGCTTTTTGGGTTTACTCGGGTGACGATGGCAAAATCGCCACCCGTGAATTTGTGACGGTAATCCGCAGAGCAGAGCGACTGCCCTGCGGAAATAAATTTAAAGCAACTTAAACTTATACGATTGTAAGTACAAGGTTGAAGTTGAATGTTGAACCTGCTACTGAGTTTTCGCAGTCAACGTCGTTACCTTCCATCCAAAGGTATACTCTGATACGATTAACACCTGCTACTGCATTGAAGTATGCATTCTGAGCTTTATTAGCATCTGTTACAGAAGTTCCCTTGAATGTTGTAACATACTGAGTCTCCTGCATGATGTTCTTGCCGTTACCTGTCGGTGTACGGTTTGAGAAAGCTGACATAACATAGTTATCCGGTACAGTTGCACCGTCTGCATAGCCTGATGCATCTGTGTGGTTTGTTGAGTTTGGTGCATACATAACAGCACGGTTCTGGAACGGGTTAGCAGGAAGTGTGCCAAGGATAGCATCTGCCTCTGCCTTAGCTGCTACTGTACCGCAGTTAACAAGAGCAACACGCATTGCTGAAACAACATCAGGGTTGTCATCGCAAGTGATTGTTGTCTCATTCCAGTAAACAGGCATATCCTGACCAACTTTTACGAAAATATCAAAAGCAACATATCCGCTTCCAACTTCAGTTGTTACCTGTGATGCATTGATCTTACCTGAATCATCGATTGAACCTGAGAAGAACTTCGGTAAAGCTCTTGTTGTATCAAAAGCAGATGATGAGGGTGAAAGATTTTCAGGGAAATTGTTCTGATTTCCCTCGTAAGCTGCCCAACGAGCTTCTGTTTCGCCCATGAGGTCAGCAAGTGTAAGCATTGTTGTGAAAGCGTTTGCGTTACCTGAAAGCTGAACACCGTCAGGTGATGTGATGTTGAGTTCCATTGACTCAACTTCAACTCTCTTAGCCATTGAGAACCAAGCAAATGTTGATGATGTCAACACGATTGCAGAAACAATAAGCATAGCAATAGCTGAAACAAAGGTACGTCTTCTTAATGTGTTTTTCATTATTGTCTTTACCTCCATAAAGATTTTATGCTTTAGCGACCGTTAACGCGTCGCCAAACGCACAAGTGATACTAATTGATGTTCCGTTTTACCGGGAGTGTACCGATTTTCCGATAACCCGGTTTGCAAGATTG
>JAZRNR010000126.1:0-17418 GCA_045648305.1 Acutalibacteraceae bacterium | reverse complement strand
TTTCTTTGATAAAACAGGTCATTCCTTTTTTAATATCGCTGTTTTCGGGACGGGAAACCCGTCCCCTACTGACCCTTGTTTCAATCATCCGGTGGAGACGGTCGTCCCTACGTGATTGATTGCAACAGGGTTCGTAGGGTCGATTCACGAATCGACCACTGAATCATATCAAATTTTAAAGGGACGTCGTCCCATACAATTGTTGATTTGAATTTTGTTCAACAAACCCGAATTTGCGTAGCGGTTAAGTATATCTCTTATATACATTATATATATACAAAAACACCCACTCGCTGTGAGTGGGTGTTAATCGTTTAAAAATCTGACGGGGTTTGTTTGATATTCATTTTTTCGATTATTTCGAACACGGTTTTTTCAGCATTGTCTGTTACTTCAACATTGATATCCGCAAGGAACTTATAAATCGGGGAGCGTTCCTCGTGAATTCTTTCAAGTGCTTCACGGTTTCTTGCAAGATAAACTCCGTTAAGCTTAAGCTCGCTGAGGTCACGGGAAAGCCAGACGATATAGCCGTTCTGACGAAGATAGTACTGGTTTTCAAGGCTCATAACCGCACCACTGTCCGTTGCGATAACCTGGCCGCCGTTGCGCGTGATTTTGCGGAGAGTTTCCGTTTCAAGCTCGCGATAATATTTTTCACCGTATGCAGAGAAGATTGCAGGAATCGGAACACCTGCTTTCATTTCGATAAGACGGTCAACATCGATACACGGTCTGCCGAGCTTCGCAGCAACAACCTTTGCGATAGTTGTTTTACCGCAACCGGGCAAGCCGACAAAAATGATATTCTTTCTGCGGTCACTCATTGTTTTGTATGTTGCTTTGAACAGCTCGTCGTCAGGTTCAATTCTGCCGAATCGGATTTCTGCAAGATATTCACGGGCAACAAGCATTGAAAGTCCGTCGGAATTCGGAATTTCAAGATCCTCTGCATCACAGATAAGCTTCGTTCTTCGTGGGTTATAAATAACCTCAAGAACACCTTCTATTTTCGGGAAACGCTTTACGTCAACAACCTTGTCACCGTTGTTCGGATACATACCCGTCTGAGTTGTGTTGACAAGAATTTCCGCATCCGTATGCTCATAGATGTTTTCGAAATTCACTTTGCCGTCAACTGTTACGTCAACAATTTCACGTGCACCCATATCCTCGATAACGACACGGATAACCGATGCATTTTTGCCGAGGAGAAGAACCTTCTTACCCTTGACATCAATGCCGCACTTTGTAATCATATGGCAGAAGCCGTCATACTCACAGTTGTCACCGATGAGTCTGCCGTTTTCATCAACCGTGATTGTATCAACACAGTCGAGCTTTCGCGCAACCTCAGTCAACTCGTCGCAGTATTTTACGGATTCCTTTTTATAAGGAAAAACAACACTCAGACCCGCAAAATCTCTTTTCGAGAAAAACTCTGCAAGATTTTCAGGTTCTATCTCGAAAAGCTCATAGCTGTAATTTCCGAGTTCTCTGTGAATTTCCGGTGACAGGCTGTGCAGAAGCCTTCTTCCCAATAAACCGTATTTTTTCATATCACCCTTTGTCCCCTTTGTGATTATTGCGTTTAAGGAAATGCAGACATCCCGAAAGTATCAACCCCAACGATACAACGGCTGCTGCAGATACAAAAAAGACTTTTTCATTTTCGGAACGGTCCGGCGATTCGCTCTCTTCGTTTCTGAAAAGTTCTGCCTCAGACTGCTGTTCATCGGCAGCAGTTGCCGTTTTCTCCGTTTTTGTCTTTTTGGTTTTATCGGCTTTTGTTGTTTTGGTTTTTGTGGTTTTCTGTTTTGTTGTTTTGGTCTTTTTCGTCTTCTGTGTCTTGGATTCTTCTTCGTTCGTCGGCTCTTCTCCTGAGTCTGTCGGCTCACCTTCGGTAAGGTTAACCGTATAAGTGTTTGACAAAATGCCCTCCGGGTCTGTAAATGTTACAGACAAAACCTTCTCTTCGGGAAGTCCTTCTTTTATTCCGAAGGTTATTTCAAGATACACAACACCGTTCTCGGGAGTCGTATGGGAAATAAAATCAAGATAGTATTTATCTTCATTATATTCCACTTCACCGTTAAGGTTAATTGAAACCTCTTCGTCGCCATTGAACGCAAATCTGACACCCGGAGCAGCCTCTTCACCGAAGCTGTTAAACTTCACAAGAAAGAATAATCGCATTCGGTGAGAAGGATAGTCGTACTTCACTTTTAGCTGAGCAAAATCCAACCCTGAGTTGCTGGGCACATCCTCATCTGCGATAACAAACACCTCTTCGTGGTTGTTCCACTCGGCAAAATCAATCTGTTTTGCTGACGCGTGGCAGATAACCGAAAGTGCAATGACCGTTGCAACAAAAAGTGCCGCAAGTTTCTTTATAATTTTCAAAAGAATAACCTCTGTAAAATTAGTATGCTTTGATTGTAATGATTTCAAACGGTTTTGCCGTAAATTCTACGCTGTTATCTTTAACTTCGATTTCTTCAATATTGTTTTCAAGAAGGTCGCAGATATATGCCTTCTTAACATCGTAGCCGAAATCAAGCTTAACGTTTGTACGCTTATTGTAGCTTTCGTATCCGCGGACAACGAGTGCATCGTCAGCCTCTGCCTTCTTGACAGTTTCAACGATGAAGTTATCTGCATTACAGCTGATGAATGAATACTCTTCGGGAAGTGTGCCTTCCTGTGCCTCAACATCGAATGCCTTAAGCGGACAGTTGAGTTCGTAAGCAAGCTGAATTGTTCCGTTTTCGCGGAAGTTGCCTGCGTGCGGGAAGAGTGAATATGTGAAGAAGTGTTCACCCTTATCTGCCTGTGGGTCGGGAGCAGTTGCACACTTGAACATTGAAAGCTTCATTGTGCCGTTTTCAATGTTGTGGCCGTACTTGCAATCGTTAAGAAGAGATACACCGTAACCATAATCTGCATAATCAATATACTTATGAGCACATACTTCGAACTTTGCTGACTCCCAGCTTGTGTTCTTATGAACAGGACGTTCAACCGAACCGAACTGGATTTCATATGTAGCCTTGTCCGAGTTAACGTCAACATCGAACGCCGCCTTGGGCATAAGATGCTCCTGATGCCAGTCAGCATATGTGTCGAAGTCAATTCTGTTTGAACCGTCGTAGAAATAAATCTTCTGCTTGATGATTGACTTGTAGAATTTTCTTGTAATTTCAAAGCCGAAGCGAGAACCTTCATCAAGGAACTTAATATCGCTTACGTCGCTGATTTCATACTTCTTTTCTGTGTAATACTTGGAAATTTCCCAAGCATCGTATTCGTACGGATAATCTTCGAACGCTTCGATATAGTTAGCTCGTCCGCCTTCACGGAGAACCTCGCGTTCATTCACCTTATCGTAAAGACGTGTGATAACATACTCGTCATTGAATTCAACAATATAGTTGCTTGTTTCAAGAGTTTTGCCGTTAAGTGTATATGCCTTGTCAGCATCGGCGAGGTCAACAACCTTATAACCCTTTGCAGGAATACCGTTTACGCGGTAGGTCTTGCCGTTGTGGTTAACGTAACCGTCAGATACAAACGAGTTCTGATTGAATACGGCTACGCCACCCTTTGTGCCGATATTCTTGAGAAGTGATTTATAAGCCTTTGACTCAAGCTCGGTTGCTGAGCCGATAATCTTCTTATAATCCTCTTCGCAACGCTCATAAACAGGACGGATTGATGAGCCGGGGATAATATCGTGGAACTGATTGAGGAGAATGCACTCCCAACCGTCGTTGAGCTCCTTCTGCGGATATTCAGCACCGAGGAGCTTGCCTGCCATTGAGTTTACAAGCTCGGTGTTCTGATAAAGAAGCTCGCTCTTTCTGTTGTTTCTCTTGTTAGCTGCCTGTGAGGTGTATGTTCCTCTGTGGAATTCAAGGTAAAGCTCGCCCACCCAAGTCGGAAGACGCTTGTTACCGTTGAGCTTATTGCGGAGTCTTTCAAGGAATTCTGCCGAGCTTTCCCACTTGACCTGCGGACAGCCGTTGATGCCGTGCTGCATTCGTCTGATATATTCGATATCATTATCTTCGGGACCGCCGCCACCGTCACCGTGACCGAACGGCATAAGAAGATCGTGATTAAGGGGCTTGGGCTCATATCTATCCCAGGTTCCCTGAACATAAGCGGGAATTGCTCTTGGTGTATAAGTTGAACGCCAATACATACCCTCGTAGTTCTTCTTTCTTCTGACAGCTGTGAGGAAATATGTGAAAACCTTTGAACCGTCGATACCCTGCCATGTGAAAGTATCGTAGGGAAGGCGGTTTGTTTCGTTCCATGCAATTTTTGAGGTTACGAAATTTTCAACACCGCTCTTCTTCATAATCTGCGGCATTGCTGCACTGTAACCGAAAACGTCGGGAAGCCATACTGTCTTATTGTCAACACCGAACTCTTCCTTGAAGAAACGCTTGCCGAACATAATCTGACGGACGAGCGACTCACCGCTTGAGAGGTTGCAGTCTGCTTCAAGCCACATTGAGCCTTCAAGCTCGAATCTGCCTTCCTTAACAAGACGCTTTACCTCTTCATACATTTCGGGTGCATCTTCCTTGAGGTATTTGAGAAGCTGCGGCTGGCTTGACATAAATCTGTATTCAGGATACTTCTTCATCATTTCGATAACGCTGCCGAAAGTACGCTGAACCTTCTCTCTTGTCTGTTCAAGAGTCCAACGCCATGCAACGTCGATATGAGTATGGCCGATACAGCTTACCGTTACATCCTGGTCCTTGCAGAATTTTCCGTAGAATTCTTCGTCCATAAACTTGTTTGCTTCGTCAACGGAAGCGAGGAATTCTTCGCTCATCGGAGCACACCAGTTGAGCTTGTTGAGAGCTTCGTTAAGCAGAAGCACGATATCACCGCGGTTTTTATCGCTGTCATCAAGATATTCAACAACCTCATAAGGAACCTTCAAGTCGTAGTAAAGTTTTTCAACCGCTCTGTTGAAAACGCAGAGCTGGCTGTAAAAATATGCTCTTTCACCAAAGGGTCTTGAATAAGCATAGAGGTGAACATCGTAGCCGTCTTTATTGCTGTCAAGCTTTATGTAACGGTGGTTGGAGTCCATACCTCTTATTTCTTTACCGTCAAGGTAAACGATGAACTGAGGATCCCACTGGCTGTCGCCCGGCATCGTTGTTGAAACATAAAGCTCAACATCCTGACCCTTAAGCTCTGCAGGAATCTCAATATGATTATAGAACCAACGGTGCTCTTCAGCCTGATCGCCCCATGTCTGCGTTCTGCCGAAATCCTGCCAACCATCAAGGTCGGGTGACGGCACCGTGTTATCTTCCTTATATCCGCAAGGTAAGGTCTTCCAGCCTGTAACATCAAGACGAACAGGTGTTACAAAGCCCTGAAGCTCTTCTATCATTGTTCGTATTCTTTTATCGAGCAACTTATCCATAGTTAACCCTCCGTAATCTCAACTATTTTTTTAAATTCATCGGAATTGGAAAAATCCGAATTTTTAATGTTTTCTTCTATTTTTTTCTGAAGCTCTGTGTCTTCAATAAAAGCTTTAAGTCCTTCCGCACACTTTTCGTTTTCGAGCGGAACGATAACTCCGTTCACCCCGTCATCAATCTGGCTTGCCGCAGTTGCATAATTTGTTATTGCAACCTTTTTACCGAGGATTAACGCTTCGTTTACCGTAACGGAATTTCCCTCATACCGTGACGGCTGAACGTAAAAATCACAGGCTTTGAAATAAGGGTACGGGTTTGCTTTCTTTCCGAGAAGAATAACCCTGTTCTCCATTCCTGCTTCTGCAATTTTCTTTCTGATAAGCTCTTCGTCAGCACCATAGCCGATGATGTACCACTTAACATTATCAAGCCGCCTGCATACATCAGGTACATTGTCGAAATTTTTAGCATCCGTATATCTTCCGACGGAGAGGAATTTTATATAACCGTCGTCGGGCATTTCATTGCTTGCATCAAATTCATCCGCCTGCTTTTTGATAAGCTCCGAAGGATGAATGTTTTTGATAAGCACAATTCTGTCTGCAAGCTCGGGAAATTTTTTAAGAAACGCTTCCGTAACCTTTTCGGAAATTGAAACGATACGGTCGTATTTCGACCACATATCAAGCTCGGACACAACGTCCACATCGATATAGGAATAGTCCGTATGAATCCACGCAATTTTCTTTTTGCCCTTCGCCTTTTCTGCCGCAAAATAATGCGGTGTGAGGAAGCTTATAACAAGGTCGTATTCCTTGTCCGAAATCTTCGGCATAAAGGGTTTTGTGTATCTGTGGCTGTAGTCAATAAAAACGTAACTGCCGTCCTTGATATTGTTTCTCACGATATATTCGTTTGCGGCATTCTTGCCGTTATAACGTCCGATAAGTGTGCCGAAGGCTCTGTTTTTTATAACCTGCTTCAAGGGCTTTGCGAGTGAAGCATAGCTCTTATTTTCGGGAAGAAGATTGACTTCTTTCGGAATAAACCGCATCAGCTCACCCTCGTGGTGATATAAAAAAAGGTCGACATTGTACTTAGTGTAGTCGAAAACGCCGAGCTGACCCAACAGAGCCTTTTCAGCTCCGCCGATTTCCATTGTATGGCTTACGATCAACACATTCTGCACAATATCACACCCTGTGAACTTAAATTGTAGAATAATAGATTAATTATACTTTTTATCGCTAAAAAAGTCAACAAATAAACCTCTTATAAAGGGTATAAAAAACACAGTTTTTTTCGCGAAACCTCATTGACTTTTAAACAATGTTTTGTTAACATAAATTGATTAACTATATCAAAGAAAATTCACAGAAAAAGAGGAAGTTAATATGTTACTTGACAAAACAATTCACATTCCCGATCTGGGCGACATCGGTGCAGACAGCGGTTTCCACGTGCTCAGTGCAACAGAGGACGGAAAGTTCTCCGTCGGCAAGAACGGCGTTGTTGATATCGTAGCAACAGGCGACCAGAAGGTTGAGTTCGTTTCTTTCGGCTCACACACTCTCGCTTGCGTTAAATCAGCAATCGCTTACCCGACATACTATCCCGTTCATCCCGTTCAGCTCGATATGCCCGTAAAGGCTGTTCTTATGGACCTTGACGGAACAACTGTACGCAGTGAAGAGTTCTGGATCTGGATTATTCAGATGAGTATTGCAAGCCTTCTCGGCAACCCGAAGTTTGAGCTTGAAGAGGCTGATATGCCTTTCGTTTCAGGCCACTCAGTTTCCGAGCATCTTCAGTACTGTATCGACAAGTACTGCCCCGGTGCTTCTCTTGACAAAGCTCGTGACTTCTACTTTGAGCATACTCACAGAGAGATGGAAGAAATTATGGCAGGCAGAGGCAAGGACGGTGCATTCACTCCGACAGTCGGCGTAAAGGATTTCCTCTACGAGCTTAAGAGCATGGGTGTCAAGATCGGTCTTGTTACATCAGGTCTTTACGAAAAGGCTTGGCCCGAAATTCTTTCAGCTTTCAAGACACTCGGCATGGGCGACCCGAAAGACTTCTACGATGCAATCATTTCTGCAGGTTTCCCGCTTCGTAAGGGTTCTGTAGGTACACTCGGTGAGCTTTCACCCAAGCCGCATCCGTGGCTCTATTCAGAAACTTCAATCGTTGGTCTCGGCGAAGCTTTTGCAGACCGTAACCACGTTATCGGTATTGAGGACAGCGGTGCAGGCGCTTGCTCAGTTCGTCTTGCAGGTTATACAACAATCGGTATTGCAGGCGGCAATATCGTAGAAAGCGGTACAAAGGCTGTTTGTAATTATTTTGAAGACAGCTTTGAAGATATTTTAAAAATTATAAAGGGATGATTGGTTGATGAAGATTTTTTCAGCTAAAAATGTGCTCAGTGTAGTTTCATTTACACTTTTTGCACTTTGCCTTGCAGACAGATATCTTACTTACAAAAGTGATGTCGATGCAAGTATCATCAGACTTAAAGAAACCTTGAAAAAACAGCCTGCAGAAGCTCCCGCAGAGGAAACTGCAGAAACTACAGAAGGAGACACAGCAAATGGATAACGAAAAGAAAATAAGTTGCCACTTTATATCCAACACACACTGGGACAGAGAGTGGCGCTTCTCCGCAAGAAGAACACAGTATATGCTCGGTTATATGCTCGATATGCTTATCGACATCATCGAGAAGAACCCCGAGTATAAGCATTTCCACCTTGACTCACAGACAATGCCTGTTCAGGATTACCTTGAGGTATATCCTGAGAAGAAGGAGCTTTTCAAGAAGCTCGTTTCAGAGGGTAAGATCGGTGTAGGCCCGTGGTTCTGCCTTCCCGACGAATTCACAGTCGGCGGTGAAGCACTCATCCGTAACCTTCTCCTCGGTCACAGAATCGGTAAGGAAATGGGCGGTATCAGTAAGACAGGTTACTCACCCTTCGGTTGGGGTCAGATTTCACAGCTTCCGCAGATTTATGCAGGCTTTGATATTCACTTCGCATCTTTCTACCGCGGTGTTAACGAATACACAGCTCCGCGTTCAGAATTCTACTGGGAAAGCCCGGACGGAACACGTATCTACGCTTCACGTCTTGCAAAGCGTCCTCGTTACAACATCTGGTACATCGTTCAGCGTCCCGTTTACTACAATCAGTCAAATGAAAACAACCGTGATATGGTATGGAACGACAACAACGGTGTTTTCAAGTTTGTAGATAACGAAAATCAGAAGCTCGACTATCAGTATGTTCACCCGTTCTTTGAGTATCACAAGGAAAACATCAAGGATCGCGCAGAACAGGCTATGCGCGAGCAGGACGGTGACTGGACAACCTCTCACCGTTTCTGGTCTCTCGGTCACGACTCATCCTGCCCGGACATCCGTGAGGTTGAGATGATCAAGGACCTTGATGCTGTTCTTCCGAATGCTGAAGTTTTCCACAGCACACTTAAGGAAATGGAGCAGGGCATCATCGACGAGTTCGACGAGAATTCACCCGTACTCAAGGGTGAAATGCGTGAACCGTTCACAAAGGGTAGCGTAAGCCCCGTTATGGGTTGGATCCTTTCTGCAAGAACATACATCAAGCAGGACAACTTCAAGACAGAAACTCAGCTTATGAACTACGCTGAGCCTCTTGCAGTATTCTCAGCTTTTGCAGGCGCACCTTTCCAGAAGAATTTCATCGACCTTTCATACAACTATCTTCTTCAGAACCACGGCCACGACAGCATCGGTGCTTGCGGACGTGACATCGTTTACGAGGATGTTGTTTCACGTTACAGACAGTCAAAGGAACTTTCAAACTGCGTTTACGAGCGTGCATTTATGGACGTTGCAGGCGACATCAAGCTTGACGGCTTCACACGTGACGATGCAGCTATCGTTGTTTACAACCCTGCACCGTTCAAGAGAAGCGAGAGCGTTCAGATGACAATCGAGCTTCCGATGGAATGGAAGGCAGACAGCTTCAAGATTACAGACACAGACGGCGAAATCCTTACATATCAGGTTCTTGCAACAAACAAGCACGTTGCACAGATTATTCAGAACCCGAACGACGTTGCAAACGTTCTTCATACTCAGCAGTACAAGATCGTTGTTGACGTTAAGGACATCCCGGGCTTCGGTTACAGAACACTCAAACTTCAGCCGCTTTACAACGTTCGCGCAACAACTCCGAAAACAATACTCAAGAAAGCACAGGTTATGGAGAACGAATACCTCAGAGTTTCATTCAACGCAAACGGTACATACAATGTTCTTGACAAGGCTAACGGCAAGTCATACGAAGGCCTCGGCTACTTCAAGGATACAGGCGAAATCGGTAATCCCTGGGAGCACATCGTTCCCGAGAACGACGAAACATTCACAACTCTTAACGAGAGAGCAAAGATCACTCTTCTTCACGAAGGCGAGCTTGAAGTTGCATATAAGATTGAAATCGACTGGGCACTTCCCGAGGGCAGAAGCATGGACGAAAAGACACGTTCACCGCACCTCAACCCCTGCAAGATTGTCAGCGTAGTAACTCTTCGCAAGGGTGCAAAGTATCTTGAAGTTGAAACAACAATCGACAATCAGTCAGAGGATCACTACCTTCAGGTTGCATTCCCGACAGACATCAAGTCAGAGTTCTCATACGCTCAGGGTCAGTTCGACGTTGTTAAGCGTCAGGTTGCAAAGCTTGACTATTCAATCTACGATGAAATCCCGATGACAGAGCATCCGATGAACTCATTCGTTGACGTTACAGACGGCACAAACGGTGTTGCTCTTCTTAACACAGGTCTTAAGGCTTATGAAGCAAGCGACGACGAGTGCGGTACAGTTTACCTTTCACTCCTCCGTGCTTATCCGCTTCGTATCTGCGTAACATCAGATATGCAGGACTACAGCAAGGTTGACAAGGGTTCACAGTGCATCGGCAAGAACACATACCGTTACGCATTTATGCCTCACGCAGGCGACTGGGAAGAGGGCAACGTATGGGGCGAATCAGAAAGATTCAACCTCAGCTTCGGTATTGCACAGTTTGCACCGACAGAGCACGGTAAGAACGGTCTTGTTCACTCATTCCTTGAGCTTGAAAACGAGAAACTCAACGTCAGCGCAGTTAAGCTCAGCGAAGACGGCGAAGGCTATGTTGTTCGTATCTTCAACTCGTCAGACAATGCTGTGAAGACATCAATCCGTCTTAACGGCGGTATGGCTCCGATTGAAAAGGCACAGTCACCTGTTGAAAGACAGAAGGCTGAATTTGAGCTTCCTGCATACTCAGGCAAGAAGTGGAGCGAGGTTAAACTCGTAAGCCTTGAAGAGAAGGACATCGAACCGCTTACAATGAAGGAAGACGGCTTCGTAGATTTCGAAATCACAGGCAAAAAGATTCTTACAATCAAGTTTGTAGGCTAATAAATAAACGACCTCCGAAGGACAATCCTTCGGAGGTTTTTTCTTGCTCTTCATCCCGATAAGTTCGGGGGTGGCGGGGTCTTTGATCTCGCACAATCTGACTCTGTGCTCGTAGGGACCGGCCTCCCGGACGGTCCGCAGATTTGGCTGAGTTAACGGACGGTCGAAGACGCCCGTCCCTACGTGATTGATTGAAACAAGGCCCGTAGGGGCGCGCATTGCGCGTCCGCTGAATCAAGCACTTTTTACGGACGACCAATGGTCGCCCCTACAATTGTTGATTTGAAATCTGTTCAACAAACCCGAAATTAATAATAAAAATATCCTTATTTCATCTTCAACGTTTTAAGATATTCTTTCTGCTCGTTTGTGATTCTGTAACTCTCAATTGCCTTTTGTATTGCCTTGTTGTGTGTCCACGGATCAAGGGTTTTGTTTTCAATAAAAGGAAGGATTTTCTCATATTGAAATGCGAGTGCCGTGGCAAAATACCATGCAACCATCATCCTGACGTAATATTCATCCGACCTGATATCTGCAACCTTATGCGGATAAGAAACATTAAAATTCTCTTCAAGAAAATGTACCATCAGCATTTCAATTGCAAAGCGGACTGTGTAAGGCATGCCACTTTTCAACCACTTTTCAATCTCTGCAAGAAGCTCCGTACGGTGCTTCTTAAATGCAACAGGGCGCATCATATCGCAGGTTGCCCAGTTATCAACATACGGTAAAAAATCATTCAGCTTTTCAACCGTTTTATCGAAATCCTTCATTGAAGAAATCATAAACGCGTGAAGATTGTTTTCTTCATAATATTTATGCGGCAGGTTTTGCAGAAACTCCTCTGACATCTCTGTCTTTGAAAACTCTTTCGCAAACTTACGAAGCTCGGGTGTCCGCACACCTATAACGAGGTCGCTGTCAACCGTCGGCATAAGCTTCGAATGAAACTCTTTATACTTTAAATCCTGCATCGAAAAAAGCTTTTCTCGGACATATTTTTCTGTATCCGTCATTTCAGATTTTCCCATTCTTTTTCGCGGAAGCCTGTAAGAACAGTGTCACCGTCAACGATTATCGGGCGTTTGACGAGCATTCCGTCACTTGCAAGCAGTTTCAACTGCTCCTCTTCGCTCATTGTAGGAAGCTTATCTTTAAGCTGCATAGATTTATAAAGCAATCCGCTTGTATTGAAGAATTTTTTAAGCGGTAAACCACTTTTTTTATACCACATTTTCAGCTCGTCATAGGACGGATTTTCTTCTTTTATATGTCTTGTTTCAACCTCTATTCCGTTATCGTCAAGCCACTTTTTCGCTTTCTGACAGGTTGTGCATTTCGGATACCATATTAAAAGCATACTATCACTCCTTTTTTATAATATTATCATTTTTCACTGTATATAGCAAGAAAAAACCTCGGAGTTTCCTCCGAGGTTTTTGTGTTAGATTGTGTGTCAGATAGCGTTGTAGTTAAGCTCGCCGGCATTGAGCCATGCGTTATTGACACGTATCTTTACGATAATGATGTTTTCACCTTCGTGATTCATCCATGCATAGCCGTTGTAGGTCAGCTTTCCGTCTGCTTCGGTTGAATTGTAGTACGTTGCCGTGGTGTTGTTATCCATCACAAATCGTACTCCCTTTACATCAAGTCCCGTTACTACCGTTGCTGCTACCTTGCCCTGCTTGCCTTCCGTTGTCGCAAGGCTCATTGAATACACTTCATCGTCGAATTCAGGTGTTGCAAGTACTACCGTATATTTGTACGGTGAGTTCCTGCTCCACTCTCTTCCGTATCTTGCAATTGCTGTAAGCTCAATGTTTGCCGGTACGTTCATTTCAATTGTCCATACCTCGTAACTGAGCTCTCTGCTCATTGCTCCGACTTCGTTACCATTTGCGTCGTAACTTGCAATTTCGACCTTTGTATGGTATCTGTCATAAGTTCTTGTTCCTCCGTCAGGCTCAATTACCTGTATCTTGTCAGGTCTGCCCAATACGGTGAACTTAAACTCATTTCTTGTGCTTGTTGACGGTGTGTACTCAACATTTGTTACACCTATCTTCGGTGTCTCAGGTTCTACTTCTACCTCTCCGTAAAGATTTATCTCCATTCCGTTGAAGCTGAATGTATATGCTCCTGACTGTGTATCAAATGCAGCATCTTCAACTGTGATTGTAAGGTAACCTTCACCATCCGTCGTTACATTTTCTTTTGTATTGTTTGTTGCAACGTCGTTTGCTTCAAGTGTATACTTCTTGTTTGCTTCTCCTGTGTATACCTTTACTGTGTTACCTGTTGTTGTGTATGTCTCTCCGTCGAATGTTGAGTTTTCATCTGTGATGATTTCGAAGCTCTGTGCTGAGAAGCTCATTGTTTCAATTCCGCTTCCGCCTACTTCGATAGCTTCAACTGTACCTGCTGTGTTTGTATGAAGCTGTACTGCTGAGCCGTCAAGGTTCGGTACCTGGATAACCTTATCTACTGTATTACCCCATCTGTCTACAAGATGCACATATGTGTATGCTCCGCTTGTCGGATAGTAGTTAAAGCTCCAGTTTGTGTTGGACCATGCCTTAAAGCCAAGTCCTGTTCCTGCAGCATGTGTACACATATACTTGTATACGTTTCCGTCACTCGCATCATAAGCCCATTTCCAGATTTCCTGTGCTCCGTCGAATGCTACTGCCTTCATCTCTTCGTAGTGTTCCTTGACTGTTGCGATTACGTCGTTTACATCTGCTGATGCAAGTACGCAGTTTGCAATATCATTTTCTGCTCCTACGTTGAAGGTGTATGTGAATGAGCCGTAGTCTGTTGCGCCATATGTGTTGTCATATACTGTGTATACGCTGTCGCCTGATACAGGAAGCTCCCAGTTGCTTGCACCGCCTGAGCTTCTTGCAAGGTGGTACTGCTTGAGCCATTCGTCGTCGCCTGCCTGCTTGCCTGTTACGTCAAAGCCTTCGCCTGCGTGGTAGTCAACGATAATTGTGATTGTGTTTTCAGGTGTTACTGCATTTTCTGTGTTCGGGATGTCTTTGACGTTACCCTTTGCTGCACCTGATGTAAGCTTTGCTGAGTCTGCATAGTTGATCTCTGCTGCTGTGGGTGCGTATGCATCGTCTCGTGCAGTAATTGTGTATGAGACTGTTGCCTTATCTCCTGCTGCTGTGAAGTCAGGATTGAGCTCTACAACTGCTCTTGTCTGATAATATGCTGCATCTCGTCCGTTTGCTGTACCCATATTCTTTGCAAGATACGTGCTGTATGTGTTTGCAGCCTTGTTATCTGATGCTGTTCTGAATTTAGGCATCGGTGATGTTGCGCCCTTTGTTGATACAACATCGCCTGATGTTGCTGTTGTCGGGTAGCAATATCTGCCGTCCTGAGTCTTATCCTCATCAACTGTAAGAAGGATTGTCGGTGTCTTTGAATTTGTATAACAGTAGTAAGTGTAGTTACCCTTACCTGTGTATACATAATTCACTGCTGTGATTCCTTCTGTGTTTGCGATGAGTCCGCTTTCCTTCATTGACTCCGGTGTATCATATACTGTATATACCGGTGTGCTTGTCTTGACATCCTGCGGATTTGCATATGCATTTGCCATTATTTCAACACTTCTGTTGACAACTGACTGGTTGAGCATATTTTTAACTTCTTTTGCGTCGTTGAGTGCTTTGAGTGCATTGTCAAGATCTGTTGTTGCGTAGTGGTTGAGGTTCATATCTGTAAGTGAATACTCACCTGCAGGAACCTTACCTGTTACGCCTGCTGCATAGCTGATTGTGAACTGTGTGAGATATGATGTGATCGGCGCCTTTGTTTCCGGCGGATTTGTTGCATAGCTTTCAACATCCTTGATTGCCGCATAATATTCTCTGTTGTTTTCTGCTGTTGCATTTTTCTTCAGAGCTTCTCGTGCGTTTTCATATCTCTGCACTGCTGCCTTGTATGCTGTGTTTTCATATACAGGATATTCTGACTGACTCTTGATCACGTTATACTTTGTGAGATCTGAGTTTGTATATTCGATACCTGTTACGACTGATTCATTCTTATCGTACTGTTTGAAATCTACGATAACATTTTCTGCTGTATCTACGGGATACCATACTGCATAGAGCTTCATGTCTCCCTTAGGTGCGAATGCTTCACCTACTGCATAGTCAACCGTTGTGTAATCCGGAGTATCATCATTCGGATCTGCCCAACCTGCAAGTACGTGTGTATCGCCTGTGCTTACCCATACCGGTGTTGTGACTGTAGATGCGCCGCCCTTCCACTTTGCGTAGAGGATTGTTTCTGTTCCAACTGTATCGCTTGTACCTGTGATACCGTTCGGATTTGTGATTTTAATCGGACTGCCGTCCTCCGGTAATATATACACATAATTCGGTGTGCCTATTTCAACATCCTGCCAACCGTCAAATTCAAGGTCTGCCTTGAGTGTTTCGATTGCTTCAGTTGTGCCTACTTCATAGAATCCTACGCTGTACTTCTCGGGATTGAAGCTCTGTGTTTTGACTTCCTGCTCCTGATCGTAGTAGAAGTTCTGTGTGAAGTCTTCACCTGTACCTGCGCCCGGCTTAAATCTTACGATGATAAGGTTCGGTGCCCATCTTGCATAGAGGGTTACTGCGCTTCCGTTATTTGCATCGAAGAGTGCTGTTGCTGTTGATGCGGGGATTGCTTCGCCCTTCTGATAGAGCTTTTCGCCTTCTGCCTTTTCAGATGTTGTTGCCCATCCCTTGAATGTGTAGCCTTCCATTGAAGGTACGATTTCTGAGATTACACCGTCTGTTGCATATCTGAGAGTACCTGTTGCAGGCATCGGAGATGCATCTGTAGGTGTTGCTCCTTCGGGGATGTTCTTATCATAGATAATGCTGAACGGCTTCGGTGACCACTGAGCATAGAGGTTAACTTCTCTTGTAAGTTTCTCTGTGTATCCGTCCAATCTGTCGTGGTTATCTGCACCGGGGATCTTCGCAGCTGCATCATATTCCTTTACAGGATTTTCGTCTGATGTCCATTTATCGAAGTCATAGCCGTGCTTTTCACCGCTTGACGGAAGAACTGTATCAACGTTTGCATAACCTATTACAGTCTGTGTCTGCTGTGAGCCGTTGATTGTACCGCCGTTCGGATGGAGTGTATACTCAACTGCATGCTCCTGAATTGTGAAGTCTGTACCTTCAGGTGTATAGCCTGTGATCGAGTGCATTGTGATACCTGCATAGTACGTCTTTCCGCCTTCGAGAGTCAATGTGATTACCGGGTCTGCATCATTGATACCTGCGATACCGTAATCGAACTCGTGGTTATCGTTTTCCATAACGAAGTTCAATGAACCGTCGAAAGCCTGCATTTCAAGGTCTGAGCCTCGGTTATTGCTTGTATATGCTGATGCATACTGTGCTCTCGGTGCTGTGTATGAGAAGAAGTGAACCTGTCCGGGATAGAATGCGAACTTCATATTGTTCTGTGACGATGTAACATATCCCTGTGCCATATTGCTTGACTCGTTGAATGTTACTGCTGTTGCCGGTTCCCAGACTGCTATGAACTCTACATTAGCGTCTGTCTTCACCGTATCCGTCGGCCAATAGATATCGCCTCTCATCTCCGGATCGATTGAAGAGTCTTTTACTTTCCAACCTTTGAAGTTGTAGCCCGGCTTGTAGGGAACATAAGTGTAGCTTACATCTATGCTGTCCCAACCTGTCTGTCCCTGAACAACCTTGTTGGAAACAGGAACTGATGTGCCTATCGGGAGACCCCATCTGCCCTCTACCTGATAGCTCGTCTGCATCGGGTCTGCTGACTTTCTGTAAGTACCTCCGTCAAGTTCGTAGATAACATTTGTTGCCCATACGGGGTAGAGTGTTCTGTTTCCGTTTGCAGGAACTGTTGTGGTTGTTACGATATTTGCTGCTGAGCCGTTACCGTTTGCTTCGCGTACTGTTGACCAACCTGCGAGCTGATAGCCCGGACGAGTAAGTTCCGGGAAGTCTGTTACGCTTGCATTCGGAGCGCCGTCCTTATGTAACGGATCGGGCATTGTTATATTGTTTGTCTGATGAGTTGTGGTGAATACCGTGATATCTCTTACGACGATATCAGAGTATGTGATTGAAGCGCTCGGCGTATATGTACCAACACGGATTGTAGCGTACGGTCTGCCTGCAGGAACTTTTAAAGTTCCCTTGACTGTGCCCGTGCCGTTTGCTGCAACGGTAGTTGATGCACTTATGAAGTCTGTGCCTGATGTACCCAAGCCGACAGAGGTCGTTGAGGTGGGAGCCGTATCAAAAGTGAAGAAGAACATATTAGGTCTTACTTCTTTTGAAGAGTTATTCTTAACAGAACAGGAGAATTCATATGTTCTGCCCGGAACAAGAGTCATATAACCCTTCTGGGTGTTATTGTATGCTGTTGTGTAAGCGTCGCTCGTGTCTGCGGTAGTGTTGAGTGTAACAGTATTCTGTACGTGGTCAA